>NZ_CADFEF010000006.1:0-242638 GCF_902833125.1 Burkholderia sp. BCC1640
CGTGCACCAGCATGCGCATGCGAGCGCGTGGGGCAGCGCATTGCCGACGTCGGACGCGAAGGGCTTCTGGGGCGCGTTCGGCTGTTCGTGCTGGGCGGTCTGACATGTCGACGACAACCGGTCGGCGACGGGTCGAGAGTGACCGGGATCGCCTGAACCGCTGCACCATTCGATGAAACAACAAGGACATCCGTTATGAACTTTCTTCGTTCCGCGTTGCTGGCGCTTGCGATTGCCAGCGGCCTCGTCGCCGCGCCTGCCGCGTTCGCGAAACCGCCCGTGCCGCCCGCCGTCGCGCCCACGGTGGCCGTCGGTCCGCAGTACGATACGACGCACGTGTGCGTGGCACCGGAAGACTTCGACCGCTTCACCGACAGCTTCGTCGCGACATTCGGCGGCAGCAAGTCGAAGCAGGGCGTGTTCCAGGTCACGCCGACACCGAGCCAGACGATGTCGCAGCTCGTGTTGACGCCCGTCGGCACGATCTCGGTGTTCGGCTTCAAGACACCGATCCCGTATCCGTTCTGCGCGGAGCGCACCGGCTATCTCGTCACGGACATGGACGTCGCCGTGAAGTCGGCGCGCGAGCATGGCGCCGACGTGATCGTCGACACGTTCCCGGATCCCATCGGCCGTGATGCGGTCATTGCGTGGGCGGGCGGCGTGAAGATGCAGCTCTACTGGCACACGCAGACGCCGAACTACGATGCGCTGCAGACGATCCCCGAAAACCGCGTCTACGTGTCGCCGCAAAGCGTACGCAAGTTCGTGCACGACTTCGTCAAGTTCTCGAAGGGCAAGGTGGTGTCGGACAACTTGAAGGCGCCGGGCATCGAGATCGGCCGTCCGAACGACACGTATCGCCGCATCCGCATCGAGTCGGGCTTCGGCAAGATGACCGTGCTCGTGACCGACGGCCATCTGCCTTATCCGTTCGGGCGCGAGATGACCGGCTACGAAGTGCCCGATCTCGCCGCGACGCTGAAGAAGGCCGAAGCCGCGGGCGCGACCGTGCTCGTGCCGCCGTTCGCGGCGGATGGGCGCGACGCTGCACTCGTGCAGTTCCCGGGTGGCTATGTCGCCGAGATTCACGCGAGCGTGACGCGATGAAGCACGAAGACACGATTCTTGCCGCGGTGGCCGGCTTCGTCGACACGCTGAGCTTCGTCGCGCTGTTCGGGCTGTTCACTGCACACGTGACCGGCAACTTCGTGCTGATCGGCGCGGGCATCGCGGGCTTCGGCCAGGGTGTCGTGCTGAAGCTCAGCGTGTTTCCCGCGTTCGTGTGCGGCGTGATCGCGGCGAGCCTGATCGCGCGGTCGATGTCCGGGCGACCCGCGTGGCAAGGTGCGCGCGCGCTGCACGCGGTGCAGGCGGTGCTGCTGCTCGGCTTCTGCGCGGCCGGCGTGTGGGCGACGCCCGTCACGCAGCCGGACGCCTTGCCGGCGCTCGTGGCCGGCATTGTCGGCACGTTCGCGATGGGCGTCCAGAATGCGCATCCGCGCGTGATTTCGCGCGCGGGCGGCGTGCCGAATACGGTGATGACGGGCAACGTGACGCAAGCGATCCTCGACGTCGTCGACCTGCTGTCGGCCGGCACGTCCGACGCCGCGCGCGCGGCGGCACGGGCGCGCTTCGGCAAGATGCTGCCGGCGATCGTCGCGTTCGCGCTCGGCGCGGCGGGCGGTGCGCTCGGGTTCCGCCATGTCGGATTCCTGGCGCTGCTCGTGCCCGTCGGCGCGCTTGCGATCCTTGCACTGTGTGCGGCGCAAGCGGCCGGACCCGCCACGCAGGAGCGCGCATGATCGCGCGGGCGCGGGGGAGACAAGGGAGGCGCCACGGCCGCCGCTTCGAGCGGGCCGCGCGCGTGTCGATCGTCGCGGGTCTGCTGCTCGCGGGCGCCGACGCGGCGTTCGCGGAATCGGCGGCGACATCCACGTCGACATCGACATCCGGTGACGCAACCGCCTCGACCTGCACGGTGAAGCGGCCGACGGTGCTGTTCAACCGCTGGCAGGAAGACTGGTCGGTGCTGGCGAATCCGTGCGTGCCGCGCGCGCCGCTCGACGGGCTCAAATACATTCCGCTCGGCAATGATCCGGCATCCTATCTATCGCTCGGCGTGAACCTGCGCGAGCGGCTGGAGACCAACGACGCGCCGCTGTTCGGGATCGGCTCCGCGCAATCGGACACCTACCTGATCCAGCGCGTCGAAGTGCATGCCGATGCGCATCTGGGCCAGCACTGGCAGTTCTTCGTGCAGTTGCAGGACGATCGCGCATTCGGCAAGAACACGATCTCGCCGGTCGACCGGAATCCGCTCGATCTCGAACAGGCATTCGCGACCTACACGGGCGCGCTCGGCGGCGGCACGTTCAAGTTTCGCGTCGGCCGGCAGGAAATGGCGTTCGACTTGCAGCGCTTCATCGCCACGCGCGACGGTCCGAACGTGCGGCAGGCGTTCGATGCAGTGTGGGCTGACTACGAATATCAAAAGTGGCGCTTCATCGCGTATGCGACGCAGCCCGTGCAGAACCGCACGGTGTCCGCGTTCGACGACGTGTCGAACCGCGACCTCACGTTCAGCGGCGTGCGCTTCGAGCGGCAGTCGGTCGGGCCGGGCGATCTGTCGGGCTACTGGTCGCGCTACAACCGCAGCAACGCGCGTTTTCTCGATGCGAGCGGCCCCGAGCATCGCGACGTGTGGGACTTGCGCTACACGGGCACGCAGGGCCGCTTCGACTGGGATTTCGAGACGATGCTGCAGACGGGGACGGTCGGTAACGACACGATCGGTGCGTGGGCCGTCGGCTCGATCGCCGGCTACAAGCTCGATGCGCCGTGGTCGCCGCGCATCGCGCTGCAGTTCGATGCGGCATCGGGCGACCGGCATCCGCACGACGGCCGCGTCGGTACCTTCAATCCGCTGTTTCCGAACGGCTATTACTTCACGCTGGCCGGCTACACGGGCTATTCGAACCTGATCCACGTGAAGCCGTCGGTGACGCTGAAGCCGTCGCCGAACCTGTCGCTGCTCGGTGCGCTCGGCTTCCAGTGGCGTGAGACGACCGGCGACGCCGTCTATCAGCAGCCGAACGTCGCGGTGCCCGGCACGGCAGGCAAGGGCGGCCTGTGGACGGGGATGTACGTGCAGCTGCGCGCGGACTGGACGATCGCCGCGAACCTGATCGGTTCGGTCGAGGCCGTGCACTTCCAGGTCGGCGACGCCATCCGGCAGGCCGGCGGGCACAACGCGGACTACGCCGGCGTCGAGCTGAAGTACGGTTGGTGACGCGACCGCGCGGCAACCGCGCGCGTATCAAAAAGGGCGGCCCCGCGGGGCCGCCCTTCGTTCGTCCGGGCCGGCAGCGCGGCCGGCCCGTTCGCCGCGATGCCGTTACAGGTTCGGCGACAGCGCGAGCGCGTTCGTCAGGTCGCCCATCGGCTGCGCGCCATTTGCCTTCAGCGCGTCGTCGCGCTGCTGCAGGCCCGCGAGGCGCGGCAGCGAGAAGCGACGCGTGATGAAGCGCAGGATCGAACCCGTGTCGTATTGCGTATGGTCCACGAAACCCTTCTTCGCGAACGGCGACACGATCAGCGCCGGAATGCGGGTGCCGGGGCCCCAGCGATCGCCGCTCGGCGGTGCGGCGTGATCCCAGAAGCCGCCGTTTTCGTCGTACGTGACGACCACGACCATGTTCTTCCACTGCGGGCTGGCCTGCAGGTGCGCGATCACGTCCGCGATGTGCTGATCGCCGGAGGTGACGTCCGTATACCCCGGGTGCTCGTTCAGGTTGCCCTGCGGCTTGTAGAACGTGACTTGCGGCAGCGTGCCCGCGTCGATCGCCTTGATGAATTCCGCGCCGTTCGCGCCGCCGTCGAGCAGGTGCTGCGCGCGGTTCGCGGTGCCCGGTGCCTGGTTCGCGTAGTAGTTGAACGGCTGATGGTGCGGCTGGAAGTTCGGCGTCGAGAGGTCGGCGCCGTAAATCACGTTCGACGTGCCGTTCTGGCTCGCCTGCAGTGCCTGGCCCCATGCGCCGCTATACCATGCCCACGACACGTTGGCATTGGTCATCAGGTCGCCGATGTTGGTCGCCGTCTGCGGCGGCATCGTCGAGGGGTTGGCCGGGTCGGCGAGCAGCGGGTCGCCGCCCGTCGCGGCCTTGTTGCCGCTCGGCTGGTACGCCGGCTGCATCGTGTTGACACCGTAGAAGTCCGGCGTCAGTGCGCCGTCGTTGACGAACTTCGGCGGGCCGCTCAGCGCGGATGCCGGCGAGTTCGCGGCGACCGCCAGCGACTTGCCGTCAGCGTTCAGGACTGCGATCTTGCCGGCCGCCGGGCTCTTGTCGGCGTTCGCGTAGAACGGCGCGCACGCGCAGATCAGGTACTGGTGGTTCAGGAACGAGCCGCCGAACGCGCCCATGAAGAAGTTGTCGGCGAGCACGTATTGCTGCGCGATCTTCCACAGCGGCAGCTTCGACGGATCCGGCGTGTAGTGGCCCATCGTCAGGCCGCCCGCATCGGTCCATGCGGCATACATGTCGTTCTTGCCGCCGTCGATCTGCATCTGGTCCTGGTAGAAGCGGTGCACGATGTCGCGCGTCGCGATGCTCATCGACTGGTTGAAGCCGTTGGGATCGTCGATCGCGAACGGGGCGTTCGGCAGGTTCGCCGTCATCGCTTCGGTGACCGCAGGCGTGATGCCGGTTGCCGTCAGACCACCCCAGATCTTCGGCAGCGTCGCCATCGTCGAGCCGTCGCGATCCTTCTGCACCGAGTTCGCAGCCGTTGCGTTCTGCAGACCGTTCGCGCCCGGGAAGTTGCCGTAGAGGTTGTCGAAGCTGCGGTTTTCCGCGTAGATCACGACGACGTTCTTCACGGCCGACAGGCCTTGCTGCGTGACATCGTCGCCGCCGCAGGCGGTCAGGCTGAGCGCGGCCGCGAGGGCGATCGGCGTGTAGCGAATCCAGGCGTGCTTCTTCATGCGATGTTCTCTCTCATTCGTCGTTTGTCGCGTGTGGGAACCGGGTGGCGTCAGACCGGAGCAGGGGCCACGGGGCACCGACCGGCTGCGCGCATTATCTGGAACCCGTTTGACAGCCGGGTGTAGGGGCGCTTTCAATTGACTGTCGGTCGAACGTCATGCACCGGTCACGGAACTGACATAAGCTCCGGCCGATTGCCCACCGCTACAAGAAGAACGACGATGCACAGCCTTCTGAAATCCCTCGCGTTCGCGCGATCGTTGATCCCAGCCGCGGCGACGCTCGCGCTGATGGGCGGGCTCGCGCCGCTCGCCGGTTGCGATGCGCGGCCCGATGCGAACGCGCAGGCGGTTTCCGTCGTGTCGGCGGCGCAAGCCGCTCCGGCGGTCGCGCCGGCCAGCCAGCCGCAGACGCGCGCGCAGGTATTCGAGGGCGTGAAGCAGATGACGGCGCTCGGCAAGCAATTGTTCTTCGATCCGTCGCTGTCCGGCTCAGGCAAGCTCGCATGTGCGTCGTGTCATAGCGTCGAGCACGCGTTCGGCCCGCCGAACGCGCTGTCGGTACAACTCGGCGGCGACGACATGCATCGCATGGGCTTTCGCGCGGTGCCGTCGCTGAAATACGTGCGCGGCATTCCGCCGTTCACCGAGCACTTCCACGATTCGCCCGACGAAGGCGACGAAAGCATCGACGCAGGCCCGACCGGCGGATTGACCTGGGACGGTCGCGTCGACACGCGCGATGCGCAGGCGCGCATTCCCCTCACGTCGCCATTCGAGATGAGCAGCTCGCCGGCGCGGGTCGCGCAGGCGGTGCGTGCCGCGCCCTATGCCGACGCGTTCCGCAAGGCGTTCGGCGATCGGGTCCTCGGCGACGACCAGGCGACTTTCGGTGCGGTGCTGCGTGCGCTCGACGCATTCCAGCAGCAGCCTGCATTGTTCGATCCGTACACGAGCAAGTACGACGCGTATCTGGCCGGCCACGCGCAGCTCACGCCCGCCGAGTTGCACGGGCTGCAACTGTTCAACGACGAGAAGAAGGGCAACTGCGCGAGCTGTCACGTGAGCCAGCGCACGCTCGAAGGCGGGCCGCCGCAGTTCAGCGATTTCGGTCTGATCGCGATCGCGGTGCCGCGCAACCGCGCGCTGCCGGTCAATCGCGATCCGCGCTTCCACGATCTCGGCGCGTGCGGCCCCGAGCGCACCGACCTGAAGGGCCGCGACGAATTCTGCGGGCTGTTCCGCACTCCGTCGCTGCGCAACGTCGCGTTGCGCAAGACGTTCTTCCACAACGGCGTGTACCACTCGCTCGAGGACGTGATGCGCTTCTACGTCGAGCGCGACATCCATCCGGAGAAGTTCTATCCGGTCGTGCACGGCAAGGTGCAGGTGTACGACGACCTGCCGAAGCGCTACTGGCCGAACATCAACCGCGAACCGCCGTTCGACCGCAAGCGCGGCGACGCTCCCGCGCTGAACGCGGCCGAGATCAAGGACGTGATCGCGTTCCTGAACACGCTGACCGACGGATATCAACCGGCGGCCACGTCGGCCGCGCGCTAGAACGCGACCCTCGCGGCACGCATGCTATGCTCGCTGGCTGACGGGCGTGGCGCGTGCCGGTGTGCCGGCCGTGCGCCACGCCGTTCGATCGAACATCCAAGGAGAACAACACATGTCGATGCGTGCATCCCTTTCCGTCGTCACGCGCGTGCTGGCCGGCGCCGCGTGCGCAGCCGCGATGCTGCCCGCCCACGCGCAAAGCAACCTCGGCTTCCTGAACGACACGCCGCTGGCCTACTTCAGCAAGGCCGACCGCGCGTCGCTGGCCAAGGCCGTCGTGCAGGCGCGCGACGAAGGCAAGGACGGCGAGACCACGACGTGGCAGAGCAGCGGTCGCGGCACCCAGATCGACGCGAAGCTGACGCCGTCGACGTCCGAGAACGACGGCAAGACCTGCCGCGAAATCGCCACCGACATTTCCGCGAAGGGCCAGACGATGACGCTCAAGCCCGTCTATTGCAAGACCGCCGCGGGCAAGTGGCAGCTGCAGAAGCGCTGAGCGCGCGAGCAATGAAGCGCAGCGGTGCGCCGCGCACGGTTTCGTGCGGCGTCGTGATTCTCGACGGGGCCGGTCGCGTGTTCCTCGCGCACGCGACGGACACCACGCACTGGGATATTCCGAAGGGGCAGGGCGAGCCCGGCGAATCGCCGGCCGACGCGGCGCTGCGGGAGCTGCGCGAGGAAACCGGCATCGAACTCGCGGCGGCGCGGCTGCTCGACCTGGGCCGCTTCGCATACCGTCACGACAAGGATCTGCACCTGTTCGCGGTGCGGGTCGCGGACGACGAGATCGATCCCGCGCACTGCACGTGCACGTCGCTGTTCCCGAGCCGTCGCGACGGCTCGCCGATTCCCGAGATGGACGCATATCGCTGGACCGCGCCCGGCGACGTCGACGCGTATGCGAGCCGCAGCCTCGCGCGGCTGTTTCGCACGACGCTGTCGCTCGCGGATTTGCATCGGCGGCTGGCGGGGGCGTGAGCGCAGCCGCTTCGATCCCGACGATCCCGCACATGCAATAAAAAACCGGCCCGAAGGCCGGTTTTTTTATCGTCGCGCGACGCCGGCTCGGCGCCGCGCATGGAGCACGCCGTCAGGCCGGCTTGCCCCAGCTGTCGCGCAGCCCGACGATCCGGTTGAACACGGGCTTGCCCGGTTTCGAATCGACGCGATCGGCGACGAAATAGCCGTGACGCTCGAACTGGAGGCGCGTTTCCGGCGCGACGTCGCCGGCGCCCGGTTCGACATAGGCCTGCGTGACCTTCTTCGAATCCGGGTTCAGCGCTTCGAGGAAGTTCGCGCCGCCCGCGTCCGGATGCGGCTCCTTGAACAGCCGGTCGTAGACCCGCACTTCGGCCGCCTGCGCATGCTTCACGCTGACCCAGTGGATGTTGCCCTTGACCTTGTAGTTGTTCGCGCCTTCGGTGCCCGACTTGCTGTCCGGGAAGTAGTTGCAGTGCACGGCCGTCACGTTGCCGTCGGCGTCCTTGTCGAAGCCCGTGCACTCGATCACGTAACCGTAGCGCAGGCGCACCTTGTTGCCCGGGAACAAGCGGAAATAGCCCTTCGGCGGGTTTTCGACGAAGTCCTCGCGTTCGATCCACAGCTCGCGCGAGATCGGGAACGTGCGCACGCCGCGCTCCGGGTGATGCGGATGCACGGGGGCCGTGCACGCTTCCTCGAGATCTTCCGGGTAGTTGTCGATCACGAGCTTCAGCGGATCGAGCACGGCGACCGAGCGCGGCGCCTTGTCGTCGAGGTCGTCGCGCAGCGCGCCTTCGAACACGCTCATGTCGATCCACGAATCGACCTTCGTCACGCCGATCCGCTCGCAGAACAGGTGGATGCTTTCCGGCGTGAAGCCGCGGCGGCGGATCCCGACGATGGTCGGCATGCGCGGGTCGTCCCAGCCTTCGACGTGGCCTTCGGTGACGAGCTGCAGCAGCTTGCGCTTGCTGGTGATCGCGTACGTGAGGTTCAGGCGCGAGAATTCGATCTGTTGCGGCAGCGGACGCGTGAACATGCCGGCGTCCGCGAGTTCGTTCAGCACCCAGTCGTACAGCGGGCGGTGATCCTCGAACTCGAGCGTGCACAGCGAGTGCGTGATGCCTTCGAGCGCATCCGAGATGCAGTGCGTGTAGTCGTACATCGGATACACGCACCATGCGTCGCCGGTGCGGTAGTGGTGCGCGTAGCGGATCCGGTAGATCACCGGGTCGCGCATGTTCATGTTCGGCGAAGCCATGTCGATCTTCGCGCGCAGCACGTGCTCGCCTTCCTTGAACTCGCCGGCCTTCATCCGGCGGAACAGGTCGAGGTTTTCCTCGGGCGAACGGTCGCGGAACGGCGACGGCTTGCCGCCTTCGGTCAGCGAGCCGCGGTTCGCGCGCATTTCCTCGGCGCTCTGGCTGTCGACGTACGCCTTGCCGCGCTGGATCAGCAATTCGGCGAATTCGTACAGCTTGTCGTAGTAGTCGCTCGCGAAATACTGGTGATCGACCGCGTCCTTGCGCCAGTCGAAGCCGAGCCAGCGGACCGCGTCGACGATCGAGTCGACGTATTCGACGCTTTCCTTTTCCGGGTTCGTGTCGTCGAAGCGCAGGTGGCACACGCCGCCGTAGTCGCGCGCGACGCTGAAGTTCAGGCAGATGCTCTTGGCATGGCCGATGTGCAGATAGCCGTTCGGCTCGGGCGGAAAGCGCGTCTCGACGCGGCCGCCCCATTTGCCGGTGCGGTTGTCGTCGTCGATGATGTTGCGGATGAAGTTGGAAGCCGCGGGGGCGTCGTTGCGTTCGGTGCTCATGCGGTTGGCGTCAGGTTGTGTCGGCGCGTCGCGCCGGTTTAATCCCGTAATTCTACCTGACCGGGGTCCGTCCCGCGCGGGTTGCGCCACCGGGCGGGCCGGTTCGCGGTGCGGAACCGCAATATCTCGATTGTGTGTCGGCTGTAACACGACGTAAATCGGATTGCCCGGCGCATTCGGCGTTTCCTATGATGGCTTTACCGATTCAATGCCGTCATTCGTATTTTTTGCTGGCGGGAGGACACCAACAATCATGATGAAGAAGACCATTTTTCTCGTTCGTACCGCGGTAATCGTCGCGGCCCTGTCGCAACTCGGCGCATGCGCGATGACGCATACGCAACGTAACGCCGGTATCGGCGCGGCCGCGGGCGGCGCGCTCGGCTACCTGATCACGGGCGGCCCGGTCGGCACCGTTGCCGGCGCCGCGGCAGGCGGCCTGGTCGGCGCCGGCGTGCGCTGATCGAAGCCGGCGCGCGTGAGCGCCGGCTGGTCGTGACGGCGTTGCCGCCGCATCACGGCCCGTTCTTGCTCCGCACATCCATTCCGCGATTCGACAGGCAGCATCAGGGAGGAGCGGGTGTGCGACACTTCGTCGACGTCACATAACGACTTCATTCGTCGACGAACCCTCCATGAGCGATTCTCTCGTTTTCGTGCTGCCGGGCTACGGCAACTCCGGTCCGCTTCACTGGCAAAGCCGCTGGGAGCGCGCCGACGCGCGTTTCGTGCGCGTCGCGATGCCCGACTGGGACCGTGCGTTCCGCAACGGCTGGTGTCTCGCGCTCGACCGCGCGGTCGAGGCCGCACCGGGCCCCGTGACGATCGCCGCGCACAGCCTCGGCACCTTGACCGCCGCGTGGTGGGCGACCCGCTACGCGCGGCCGGCCGCGCTCGCGAAGGTGCGCGGCGCGTTGCTCGTCGCGTTGCCCGATCCGGCCGGGCCGGCGTTTCCGGCCGACGCGCACGGTTTCGGCCCGGTGCCGCATGAGCGGCTGCCGTTTCCGACCTGCGTGGTGGCAAGCAGCGACGATCCGTACGGCTCGATCGCGTTCGCGCGCGGCTGCGCGCACGCGTGGGGCAGCACTTTCCATGACCTCGGCCCGCGCGGCCACATCAACGCGGACAGCGGGCTCGGCGACTGGCCCGACGCGCGAGGCTGGCTCGATGCGCTCGCGCGCTAGCGGCTAACCGCTAGCCGTCGGTCCATCGATCCCGTCAGCTTCCGCCGGTGCACGGGCGCGCCGCCGCGTGCGCCCGAAGGCGTCGCGGCGCGCTCGTCCGGGTCGGTTCAGATCGCCTGCTTCGCCTTCAGCGCCGCAATGCGCGCCTCGTCGTAGCCGAGCATGTCGCGCAGTACGTCTTCCGTCTGCGCGCCGAGCAGCGGCGGGGCGGTGCGCGCGTCGGGCGGCGTCGCGCTCATCCGGATCGGATTGCGCACGAGCTTCACGTCCGCGCCGCACGGGTGCGGCAGCGACACCTGCATCCCGCGCGCGACCACCTGCTCGTTGTCGAACACCTCGTCGAGTTCGTTGATCGGCCCGCACGGCACGCCGGCCGCTTCGAGCGCGTCGATCCAGTCGGCCTTGCCGCGCGTCTTCACCATCTCCGCGAGTATCGGCACCAGCGTGTCGCGATGGCGCACGCGCGACGGGTTGGTCGCGAACCGTTCGTCGTCGGCCAGCTCGGGCCGGCCGCCGGCCTCGACGAACTTGCGGAACTGCCCGTCGTTGCCGACCGCGACGATGATCCAGCCATCGCGCGTCTGGAACGTCTGGTACGGCACGATGTTCGGATGCGCGTTGCCCCAGCGCACCGGCGGCTTGCCGCTCGCGAGGAAGTTGGTGTTCATGTTCGCGAGCAGCGCGACCTGCACGTCGAGCAGCGCCATGTCGATGTACTGGCCTTCGCCCGTGCGGTCGCGGTGCGCGAGCGCGGCGAGCACCGCGATCGTCGAGTAGAGGCCCGTCGCGAGATCGGCGATCGCGACACCGGCCTTCTGCGGGCCGCCGCCCGGCTCGCTGTCGCGCTCGCCGGTGATGCTCATGAAGCCGCCGATTCCCTGGACGATGAAGTCGTAGCCCGCGCGGTGCGCGTACGGGCCCGTCTGGCCGAAGCCCGTGACCGAGCAGTAAACGAGATCGGGCTTCACCGCGCGCAGCGATTCGTAATCGAGCCCGTACTTCTTCAACTGCCCGACCTTGTAATTCTCGAGCACGACGTCGCTCTGCGCGGCGAGCTCGCGCACGATCTGCTGGCCTTCCGGCGTCGCGATGTCGACCGTCACCGAGCGTTTGTTGCGGTTCGCCGCGAGGTAATACGCGGCCTCCGCCGTATCGTCGCCGTTCGCGTCCTTCAGGTACGGCGGCCCCCAGTGGCGCGTGTCGTCGCCCGCGCCGGGGCGCTCGACCTTGATCACGTCCGCGCCGAAGTCGGCGAGCGTCTGCGCGCACCACGGGCCCGCGAGCACGCGGGTCAGGTCAAGCACGCGGATATGGCTCAGGGCACCCATCGTCGAATCGTCTCCTTTCATGGCTCGCCCGGCCGGGGCAAGGCGGATTGGCATGCCGAGCATCTTAAGGCGAATCGGCCGCATGGGTGGCCCAGGCCGGCCGTCCGCCGCGCCGGGCCGCTGCCGTCAGGGCTGCCGATCTGTATCGTATAATCGACCGTTTACGATATTTGCCCGCCGTGCGTCCGCGAGGACGGCCGGCGTTTGAAGCCGTCTCAGCCAGACATTCCCCGCACGCCATGAAAGCTGCCGAAATCCGCGAGAAATTTCTCAAATTCTTCGAATCGAAGGGCCACACGATCGTCCGCTCGTCGAGCCTCGTGCCCGGTAACGACCCCACGCTGATGTTCACGAACTCGGGCATGGTCCAGTTCAAGGACGTGTTCCTCGGCACGGACCCGCGTCCGTACTCGCGCGCCACCACGGCGCAGCGCAGCGTGCGCGCGGGCGGCAAGCACAACGACCTCGAGAACGTCGGCTACACGGCGCGCCACCACACGTTCTTCGAGATGCTCGGCAACTTCTCGTTCGGCGACTACTTCAAGCACGACGCGATCAAGTTCGCGTGGGAGCTGCTGACCACGGTCTACCAGCTGCCGAAGGAAAAGCTGTGGGTCACCGTCTACCAGGAAGACGACGAAGCCTACGACATCTGGGCGAAGGAAGTCGGCGTGCCGACCGAGCGGATCATCCGCATCGGCGACAACAAGGGCGCGCGCTACGCGTCGGACAACTTCTGGACGATGGGCGACACCGGCCCGTGCGGCCCGTGCACGGAAATCTTCTACGACCACGGCCCGGACGTCTGGGGCGGCCCGCCGGGGTCGCCTGAAGAAGACGGCGACCGCTACATCGAGATCTGGAACCTCGTGTTCATGCAGTTCAACCGCGACGCGCAGGGCAACATGACGCGCCTGCCGAAGCAGTCGGTCGACACCGGCATGGGCCTCGAGCGTCTCGCCGCGGTGCTGCAGCACGTGCACAGCAACTACGAGATCGACCTGTTCCAGAACCTGATCAAGGCCGCTGCGCGCGTGACCGAGATCAGCGACCTCACCAACAACTCGCTGAAGGTGATCGCCGATCACATCCGCGCGTGCTCGTTCCTGATCGTCGACGGCGTGATTCCCGGCAACGAAGGCCGCGGCTACGTGCTGCGCCGCATCGTGCGCCGCGCGATCCGCCATGGCTACAAGCTCGGCCGCAAGGGCTCGTTCTTCCACAAGCTGGTGGCCGACCTCGTCGCCGAGATGGGCGCCGCGTATCCGGAACTGAAGGAAGCCGAACAGCGCGTGACGGACGTGCTGCGCCAGGAGGAAGAGCGCTTCTTCGAGACGATCGAGCACGGGATGTCGATCCTCGAGGCCGCGCTGGCGGACGTCGAGGCGAAGGGCGGCAAGGTGCTCGACGGCGAACTCGCGTTCAAGCTGCACGACACCTACGGCTTCCCGCTCGACCTCACGGCCGACGTGTGCCGCGAGCGCGGGATGACGGTCGACGAGCCGGCATTCGACGACGCGATGGCGCGCCAGCGCGAACAGGCGCGTGCGGCCGGCAAGTTCAAGGCCACGCAGGGCCTCGAATACTCGGGCGCGAAGACCACGTTCCACGGCTACGAGGAAATCGCGTTCGACGACGCGAAGGTCGTCGCGCTGTACGTCGACGGTTCGGCCGTCAATGAAGTGAAGCACGGCCAGGATGCGGTCGTCGTGCTCGACCACACGCCGTTCTACGCGGAATCGGGCGGCCAGGTCGGCGACCAGGGCGTGCTCGCGAACGCCGCGACGCGCTTCGCGGTGGCCGACACGCTGAAGGTGCAGGCCGACGTGATCGGCCATCACGGCACGCTCGAACAGGGCACGCTGAAGATCGGCGACGTGCTGCGCGCGGAAATCGACGCGCACCGCCGCGCGCGCACGCAGCGCAACCACTCGGCCACCCACCTGATGCACAAGGCGCTGCGCGAAGTGCTCGGCGCTCACGTGCAACAGAAGGGTTCGCTCGTCGACGCGGAGAAAACCCGCTTCGACTTCGCGCACAACGCGCCGATGACCGACGATGAAATCCGTCGCGTCGAGCAGATCGTCAACAACGAAATCCTCGCGAACGCGCCGGGCATCGTGCGCGTGATGCCGTATGACGAAGCGGTGAAGGGTGGCGCGATGGCGCTGTTCGGCGAGAAGTACGGCGACGAAGTGCGCGTGCTCGACCTCGGCTTCTCGCGCGAACTGTGCGGCGGCACGCACGTGCACCGCACCGGCGACATCGGTTTCTTCAAGATCGTCGTCGAAGGTGGTGTCGCGGCCGGCATCCGCCGCGTCGAAGCGATCACCGGCGACAACGCGGTGCGCTACGTGCAGGAGCTCGACGCCCGCGTGAACGAAGCCGCGGCCGCGCTGAAGGCGCAGCCGTCGGAACTCACGCAGCGCATCGCGCAGGTGCAGGACCAGGTGAAGTCGCTCGAGAAGGAACTGGGCGCGCTGAAGTCGAAGCTCGCGTCGAGCCAGGGTGACGAACTCGCGCAGCAGGCCGTCGAAATCGGCGGCGTGTATGTGCTTGCGGCGACGCTCGACGGCGCCGACGCGAAGACGCTGCGCGAAACGGTCGACAAGCTGAAGGACAAGCTGAAGAGCGCGGCGATCGTGCTGGCGGCCGTCGAAGGCGGCAAGGTCAGCCTGATCGCGGGCGTCACGCCGGACGCGAGCAAGAAGGTCAAGGCCGGCGAGCTCGTGAACTTCGTCGCGCAGCAGGTGGGTGGCAAGGGCGGCGGCCGTCCGGACATGGCGCAGGCAGGCGGCACGGAACCGGCGAATCTGCCGGGCGCGCTGGCAGGCGTCAAGGGCTGGGTCGAAGAGCGTCTTTGATCGGTATGGTTGATGCGATGCGGTCTTGCTGACCCCATCGCAGCGCACGAAAGAACGACCCGATCGGCAGTGGCCGGTCGGGTCGTTTTGTTTTTGCCGGTGCCCAGGATGAGCGCGTGCCGGCGCGGCGGCGCGGCGGAATCAGGCCGGTAATGCCGTCGCCGGCAACGCGGGCGCATCCCCCGATTCCTGCGCAGCATCGCCGAGCGCATCGCGCAACGCGGCGAGCGCCGCCGACGCGTAACCGTGCCGCCACGCAAGCAGCGTGTCGATCCCTTCGAGTTCCGCGATCGTATGAGCGGCGACGTTGCCGGTCTCGGGCTGAAGCTCGAGCACCGAGCGCGGCGCGACCGCGATGCCCGCACCGGCCGCGACGCACGCGACGATCGCGTGATACGAACCCAGTTCGAGCACGCGTGCGGGCTTCATCCCGTGCGCCGCATACCATCGCTCGACATACTTCCGGTACGTGCAGCCGCGCTCGAACGCGATCAGCGTCGGCAGGATCACGTCGCGCGGCGTGCGCACCGGCGGATGGCCGCGCGGCGTCAGCAGCACCAGATCCTCGCGGAAGATGGGCACCGTCTCGAACGTGTCGGGCAGCGTGTCTGGCTCGGGCGGCCGCGCGAACAGCGCCGCGTCGATCTCGAAGTCGCGCACCTTGTCGATCAGCCAGCCGGTCGTGCCGGTCACGAGCTCCAGCGACACGTCGGGCCACGCATGGTGATAGCGCGCGAGCACGGTCGGCAGCCGGCTCGCGGCCGTGCTTTCCATCGTGCCGAGCCGCAGCCGCCCGCGCGGCGTGTCCTCGCGCACCGCATCGCGCGCCTCGTCGGCAAGCTCGAGCAGCCGCTCCGCGTACGGCAGCAGCGTGTGCCCGGCCGGCGTCAGCACGAGCCGGCGGCCGTCGCGCACGAACAGCGCCGCGCCGAGTTCCTCCTCGAGCTGCTTGATGCGCGTCGTCACGTTCGATTGCACGCGATTGAGCTTCGCCGCCGCGCGCGTGATGCCGTTCTCGCGCACGACGGCCCGGAAAATCGCCAGCGCCGCCAGGTCCATGATTCTCTCCGTGCGATGGATGGATTCTCAATTATTCATTTTTAGAGAACATTCGGTCAAGCTACGATACAAGCCATCCGATTCCCGTTCCGGCCGTCGCACAACCCGCGCGGCCCATGCCGACATGTCCCGTTCCGATGCCCCAAGCGCCGCCGGCGTACACCTGTCCGATCACGCCGACCGCCGCGCCCGCGCGGCCGCGCTCGCCTGCATGATCGGGCTCGCGGTCGCGCTCGGCGTCGGCCGCTTCGCGTTTACGCCACTACTGCCGCTGATGCTCGCCGACGGCTCGATCGGCCTGAAGGCCGGCAGCTGGCTCGCGTCGGCGAACTACGCGGGCTATTTCGTCGGCGCGGTCAGCTGCGCGGTGGTGCGGGTCGAGCATGCGCGGATGGTGCGCTTCGGGCTTGGCGCCACCGTGCTGCTGACCGCCGCAATGGGCGTCGGTCACCTGCTGCCCGTGTGGCTGGTGGTGCGCTTCGTCGCGGGCGTCGTCAGCGCATGGACGTTCGTGTTCGTGTCGCAATGGGGGCTGCGGCGGCTCGCCGAGCTGCACGCGCCCGAGTGGAGCGGGGTGATCTACGCGGGGCCCGGCGTCGGCATCGTGCTGACGGGCCTGATCGGCAGCGCACTGGCCGGCCATCGCGCGGCGCCCGGCTGGCTCGGTTTCGCGGCGCTGTCTGCGGTGCTGTCGATCGCGATCTGGCGCACGTTCGGCAGCGCGCCGGTGCCGGCGGCCGCAACCGTTTCGTCGGCCGCGCCCGTCCGGCATGCGGTGACGGACGCGTCACCGCACAACGCACGGCGCCATCGCGCCGACGCCGCATGGCTCGTCGTCCTGTACGGGATGCCGGGCTTCGGCTACATCATCACCGCGACGTTCCTGCCGGTGATCGCGCGCGCCGCGCTGCCGGCCGCCTCGCCGTGGCCGGATCTGTTCTGGCCGATGTTCGGCGCGGCGCTGATCGTCGGCGCGATCGCGGCCGCGCGGCTGCCCGGCCACTGGGACAACCGGCTGCTGCTCGCCGCCGGTTGCGCGACGCAGGCGCTCGGAATCGCAGCGGGGATCGTGTGGCCGAATGCGGCGGGCTTCTCGATCGGCAGCGCGCTGCTCGGCCTGCCGTTCACCGCGATCACGCTGTTTGCGATGCGCGAGGCGCGGCGGCTGCACGGCGAGCGCGCGGCCGGGCTGATGGGCTATGCGACCGCGTCGTACGGGGTCGGGCAGATTCTCGGCCCGCTCGTCGCGGCACCGCTGACCGCGCGCTTCGGGTCGTTCTCGCCGGCGTTGTGGGTCGCGGCGGCTGCATTGCTCGTCGGTGCCGCCGGCTTCGCGGCGACAGCCGCACGCGGGTGTGCGCAACCGCGCATGCAACCCTGACATCATCGGGGCCGGATCGTCAGCGACGCGGGCAAACTCGCTAGAATGAAGCCTTTCCCGCGCCGGGCAGGCGTGCGAGGCGGCTTGCCGGCCGCCGTCGGCGCTTGCCAGATCCTCATCGATGACCATCGCCGACTACCGTTTTTGCCCGCGCTGCGCGCGTCCGCTGACCGAGCGCGCCGATCCCGAACACGAGGGCGGGCGTGTCCGCCAGGCCTGCCCGGACGACGAGTGCGGCTACGTCCATTGGAACAACCCGCTGCCGGTGGTGGCGGCGATCGTCGAGCTCGACGGCAAGATCCTGCTCGCGCGCAATGCGGCCTGGCCGGAGGGGATGTTCGCGCTGATCACCGGTTTCCTCGAGAACGGCGAGACACCCGAGGACGGCATCGCGCGCGAGGTGTTCGAGGAAACCGCGCTGAAGGCCGAGCAGGTCACGCTGGTCGGCGTTTATGAATTCATCCGCAAGAACGAGCTGATCATCGCGTATCACGTGCGCGCATCGGGCACCGTCGCGCTGTCGCCGGAGCTGCTCGAATACCGGCTCGTCGAGCCGCCGTTGCTGCGCCCGTGGCGCGCCGGCACAGGCTACGCGCTGGCCGACTGGATGCGCGCGCGCGGCCTCGATTTCGAATTCGTCGATCGAGCGGGGCAGTGACGGGCCGCGCCGTTCCCGGCACGTCATCCGCCGCGCCGCGCACGGTCGCGACGCGGCAATCCGCCGTTCGCCGCCGCGCCGTTTCGCACGGCCGCCACGCGCCGTCCGCTTCGTCTTCTTCCACCTGACCGCCATCGCCATGTCCGACAAGCCGCAGCCGCGTTCCCGCGACGCCTATCGCCACTTCCTGCCGATCACGACCCGCTGGATGGATAACGACGTCTACGGACACGTGAACAACGTCGTGTACTACAGCTACTTCGACACCGTCGTGAACGAATACCTGATCCGCGCGGGTGTGCTCGACGTCGAGCACGGGCAGACGATCGGGCTCGTGGTCGAGACGCAATGCAACTACTTCGCGCCGCTCGTGTTTCCGCAGTCGGTCGATGCGGGGCTGCGCGTCGCGAAGCTCGGCACGTCGAGCGTGCGCTACGAGATCGGGCTGTTCGCGGCAGGGGAGGCCGCGCCGGCCGCGCAGGGGCATTTCGTGCATGTGTACGTCGATCGCGGCACGCGCCGCCCGGTGCCGCTGCCCGACGCGCTGCGCGCGGCGCTCGAACCGCTCGCCGGCTGACGGGCGCGTGGCGGTGCACGCGTTCGCGCTCCAGGCGTTCAACGGCCTCAGCTACGGGTTGCTGCTGTTCATGCTGTCGGCCGGCCTCACGCTGATCTTCAGCGTGCAGGGCGTGCTCAACTTCGCGCATGCGAGCTTCTACATGCTTGGCGCCTACATCGGATACAGCATCGCGGCCCGCGCGGGTTTCTGGCCCGCGCTCGCGCTCGCGCCGCTCGCGGTCGGGCTGCTCGGTGCCGGCTGCGAGCGCTGGCTGCTGCGCCGCGTACAGCCGAACGGGCACACGAGCGAGCTGCTGCTGACCTTCGGGCTCGCATACCTGATCGGCGAGGGCGCGAAACTTTTTTGGGGTCTCGCGCCGCTGCCGGCCCCGGTGCCGCCGCTGTTCGACGGCGCGCCCGTGGCCGTGTTCGGCCTCGCGCTGCCGCGCTACCGGCTCTTCATGATGGCGATGTCCACGGCGATGCTGGTCGCGCTCGGCGTGCTGCTGCGCGCGTCGCGCATCGGGCTCGTCGTGCGCGCCGCGCTCACGCACCGTGCGGCCGTCGAGGCGCTCGGCTACGACGTGCCGCGTGTGATGACGGGGCTGTTCGGTGCGGGCACCGCGCTCGCGGCGCTCGCCGGCGTGATCGGTGCGCCGCTCGCGGTGATCGAACCGGCGCTGGCCGAGACTGTCGGGTCGGTGGTGTTCGCGGTCGTCGTGATCGGCGGGCTCGGCTCGCTCGGCGGCGCGTTCGTCGCGTCGCTCGCGGTCGGCTTCGCGCAGACCTTCGCGGCGGCCAGCGACACGTCGTTGCGCGACCTCGCGCAATGGTCGGGCGTCGCGCTGCCCGACAGCGTCGCCGCCGTGTCGATCGCGCAGCTCGCACCGCTGGTCCCGTACCTGCTGCTCGTCGCGGTGCTGGTTGCCCGTCCGCGCGGACTGTTCGGCGAGCGTGTCGATGGCTAGCCGCGCACGGGCCGGCGCACTGCGCTGGGTGCTGTTCGCCGCGTGCCTGATCCTGCCGGCGTGGCTGTGGCCGCATGGCGCGGTGCTCGGCTATCTCGCACAGACGGCCGCGCTCGTCGTGCTCGCGCTGTCGTACAACCTGCAGCTCGGCACGACGGGGCTGCTGTCGTTCGGTCATGCCGCGTTCGCGGGCCTTGGCGCATTCGCCGCCGCGCATTGGTTCAATCATGTCGGTGGCCCGTTGCCGTTGTTGCCGCTCGTCGGCGGGGTGGCCGGCGCGGGCTTCGGGTTCGTCGCCGGCCTGCTCGCGACACGCCGCGCGGGCACCGTGTTCGCGATGATCACGCTAGGCCTCGGCGAGTGCGTCGCGGCCGCGGCGTGGAGCGTGCCCGCATGGTTCGGCGGCCTCGGCGGCGTACCGATCGATCGCGCGAGCGGCACGCCGTTGGGCGGCTGGCATTTCGGCGCGGAAACGCAGGCCTACGCCGTGATTGCCGCGTGGTGCATCGTCTCCGCGGTGGCGATGCACGCGTTGACGCGCACGCCGCTCGCGCGGCTCGCGAACGCGGTGCGCGACAACCCCGCGCGCGTTGCCGCGCTCGGCACCGAGCCGCGTCGCGTGCGGCTCGCAATGGTGACCTGCGCGTCGTTCTTCGCGGGCATTGCCGGCACGCTGACGCTGATCGACGTCGAGATCGCGACGCCCGACAGCGTGTCGATGGCGCGTTCGGCGACCGTGCTGATCGCCGCGGTGATCGGCGGCACCGGCACGTTCTTCGGGCCGGCGGCCGGCGCGGTGGTGCTGACCGCGCTGAGCATCGTCGTCGCGGGCGTGTCGCGCGCATGGGCGCTGTATCTCGGCGTGCTGTTCGTCGCGGTCGTCGTCGCCGCGCCGCGCGGGATCGCGGGCATCGCGCAGACGCTTGCGCTTGCGTCGCGCGGCGACGCGCCGCCGGCCGAGCGCTGGCGCGTGCTGTGCGGCGTTGGCGCATGTGCGTTCTGGGCCGTCGCGATCGTCTGCGCGGCCGAACTCGGCTATGCATGGCGCTTCGCGCAGGACGACGGGGCGGGCATCGCGTTCGGTGCGTGGGGCATCGACGCCGATGCGCCGGCGGGCTGGGTCGTCGCATGCTCGGCGGCCGGCATCGGCACGTTGCTGTGGGCCTGGCGCGCGCGGTTCCAGAACCACGGGCACGGCAAGCGGGAGGACGGACGATGAACGGTAACGCGATCGCGCTGCACGGGATCGTGCAGCGCTTCGGTGCGCAAACCGTGCTCGACGGCATCGAGCTGACCGTCCCGGCCGGCGAGCGTCACGCGCTGATCGGGCCGAACGGCGCGGGCAAGTCGACGCTGTTCGGCGTGATCGCCGGCGCGACGCGGCCGACGCGCGGGCGCGTCATGCTGCACGGCGTCGAGCTGCGCGGGCGCGGGCCGGTCGTGGCGAGCCGGCTCGGCATCGGCCGCAGTTTCCAGCAGACGAGCGCGTTCGCACGATTGAGCGTGTTCGACAACCTGCGCTGCGCGGCGCTGCATGCGCCGGCCGAGCGGCGGCGCTGGTGGAACCGGCTGCGCGAATCCGCGTCGGTCGATCGCGCGGCCGCGCGCGTGCTGAGCGATATCGGTCTCGATGCGCGGCGCGACACGCTGGCCGGCGAACTCGGCTATGCGGAACAGCGCGCGCTCGATCTCGGCATCGCGCTCGCGAGCGGCGCGCGCACGCTGCTGCTCGACGAACCGACGGCCGGCATGAACCGCGATCAGGCGGCGCGGATGATCGCGCTGATCCGCGCGACGACGCAGGGCCGCACGGTGCTGATGATCGAGCACGACATGGATGCGGTGTTCGGCTTCGCCGAGCGCATCACGGTGCTCGTGCGCGGCGCGGTGGTCGCGACCGGCGCACCCGACGCGATCCGCGCAGACCCGGCCGTGCGTGCGGCCTATCTTGGCGAGGGCGCATGAGCGTGCTGCTCGACATTCGCGGCCTGCGCGCGTGGTACGGAATGCAGCCCGTGCTCGACGGCGTCGATCTCGCGCTCGCGCCGGGCGAGACGCTCGCGCTGCTCGGCCGCAACGGCTCGGGTCGCTCGACGCTCGCGAAGGCCGTGATGGGGCTCGTACGCACAGCGGGCTCGGTGCGCGTCGCCGGCGCCGAATGCGCGGGCGCGCGCACGTTCGAGATCGCGCGGCGCGGGGTCGCTTACGTCGCTGAAAGCCGCGACGTATTTCCGCTGCTGAGCGTGCGCGACAACCTGCGGCTCGGGCTGCGCGGCGTGCACGGCGCGGCCGAACGCGCGGCGCTCGACCGGTTGCTCGCGCGCTTTCCGCTGCTGGCCGCGCGGGCGGACGTGAAGGCCGGACGGCTGTCGGGCGGCGAACAGCAGGTGCTCGCGCTGGTGCGCGCGCTCGCCGGCCGCCCGCGCGTGCTGATCGTCGACGAACCGGCCGAAGGGCTCGCGCCGCGCGCGGTCGACGAGGTCGGCGCGTGTCTCGCCGCGCTGCAGGCCGACGGCGTCGCGATCCTGCTGATCGAGCAGCGGCTGCAGCTCGCGCCGCGGCTCGCGCGGCGCGTCGCGGTGATGGGGCGCGGTCGGATCGTCTACGACGGCCCGCTCGACGGGCTCGGCGCCGACGTCGTCAGTGCATGGTTGAGTGCCGGCTGACCGTCCGTCCGCCGATTGTTCGGATAACTCCGCCAGTCAATTCGCATCGAGCCGCTTTATCGCCGCCGCGCGAACCGCCAAGATTGCCAGCAAGGCCGGTGTGCGCCGCGACAGGCGCGATCGGCACCCATCCATCGAAAGTCTTCCGACTGAGGAATGAAATCATGAGCAAGCTGGCAAGCAAGGTAGCAATCGTCACGGGCGGCTCCAAGGGGATCGGCGCCGCGATCGCGAAGGCGCTGGCCGCCGAAGGCGCGTCGGTCGTGGTCAACTACGCGAGCAGCAAGGCCGGTGCCGACGCGGTCGTGAGCGCGATCGTCGAGGCGGGCGGCCGCGCGGTCGCGGTCGGCGGCGACGTGTCGAAGGCAGCGGATGCCCAGCGCATCGTCGACACCGCGATCGAGACCTATGGCCGTCTCGACGTGCTGGTCAACAATTCCGGCGTGTACGAATTCGCGCCGATCGAGGCGATCACCGAAGAGCACTACCGCCGGCAATTCGACACGAACGTGTTCGGCGTGCTGCTGACCACGCAGGCCGCCGTCAAGCATCTCGGCGAAGGCGCGAGCATCATCAACATCAGCTCGGTGGTGACGAGCATCACGCCGCCCGCGAGCGCCGTATACAGCGGCACGAAGGGCGCCGTCGACGCGATCACCGGCGTGCTCGCACTCGAGCTCGGCCCGCGCAAGATTCGCGTGAACGCGATCAACCCGGGCATGATCGTGACCGAAGGCACGCACAGCGCGGGCATCATCGGTTCGGATCTCGAGAAGCAGGTGCGCAGCGAAACGCCGCTCGGCCGCCTCGGCGAGCCGGACGACATCGCGTCGGTCGCCGTGTTCCTCGCATCGGACGACTCCCGCTGGCTGACCGGCGAGCGCCTCGTCGCGAGCGGCGGGCTGCACTGACCGCGCGAGTCGGCGCGCGCGGCTACGCGATCATCGCGAGCGCGTTCGCGCCGACATGCCAGCGCAGGCATTCGACGACGAGTGCGTGATCGCATGCGTCGTCGAGCCCCGCGATCGTCATCGCGCCGACGATGCCGCCGCCGGCAAGCCGCAACGGCACGCCGCCGCCGTCGAGCGCATAGTCGGCGTCCGACAATCCCTGCGACTGCAACGACCAGCCGGCGCGGCGAAAGCGCGCGCCGACCTCGAGCGAACTGACGCCGAAACGGAACACCGTGTTCTGTCGTCGGCGGATCGCGTCGCTGTCGTTCGCGCGGCTGCCGTCCAGCGCGCAGTAGAACAGCGGCGCGGCTTCGCCGACGATGCCGACCGCGATCGGCAGCCCGCGGAGCGCCGCGAGATTGACGGCGATGTTGCCGAGCCGGCGCGCAACGTCGGCATCGAAATGCGACAGCGTTGGAGTCGACGCGGTGTCGCCGAAGGGCGCGGGTGCGAAGCGGGGGAAAGGGGGCGCCATGGCAGCTCCGTGTCGTCGCAAATCCGGCTCAGGCACGCGCTCTCGTCCTGCGTGTCGCGTGCCAGCCGTCGATCGTTCAGCGCATCAGCGCGTTAGCGCCTCGGTGCCGCGTCGAGCATCCATTCGTGCGCGGGGTCGTTCTTGAACGCCCATGCGCGGCTCGGCCCGGCCATCACGTTCAGGTAATACAGGTTGTAGCCATGCGGCGCGACCACCGGGTGATAGCCGCGCGGCACCATCACCACGTCGTGGTTCTCGACCGCGCACGTTTCGTCGAGGCTGCGATCGTCCGTGTATACGCGCTGAAACGCGAAACCCTGCGGCGGATCGATCCGGTGGTAATAGGTTTCCTCGAGCGACGTTTCGTCCGGCGCCGCGTCGCGATCGTGCTTGTGCGGCGGATAGCTGCTCGAGTGGCTCGCGGGCGTGATCACTTCGACGACGAGCAGGCGATCGGCGGCCGGGTTGTCGCCCATCAGGATGTCGCACACGTAGCGCGTGTTGGTGCCTTGCCCGCGCACCGCGCGCCGCATCCGTTCGCCGTCGAGGCGCTGCACGCGCTTGTCGCCGCTCGCGTAAGGCGCGGTGCACAGCGCGACTTCCGCATCGCGCGTCGCGACCAGCGTGACGGTCTTGCCGCCCGGCACGTACAGCGCGTCCGGCGACACTTCCTCGAACACGCTGTCGCGCTTGCCGAGCGCATCGTAGGTCTCGCCGTCGACTTGCGCGCGCAGCGTGCCCGTAAGCACGACGACGCACAGCTCGCGCGCGCCGGTATCGAGCGTTTCGGTGTCGCCGGCCTTCAGGCGCAGCGCGCGAAAGCCGACGTGTTTCCAGCCGGCCGACTCGGGCGTCACGTTGCAGATTTCGCGGTCGGCGGATGCTTTGACCAGCAGGGGAGAAATCGTCATGGAACGGGGCTCCGCAATGGGGTGACAGCGGGGTGACGGGGCTTAAGCGCTCAACCGGTCGACGATCGTGCGCAGCGATTCGTAGCCCTTCTTCGCATACTGATAGCTCGGCGCGACGGCCGGGTCCTGCTCGGCCTCGACCACGAGCCAGCCTTCGTAGCCGGCGTCCTTCAGCGTGCGCAGCGTCGCTTCGTAATCGAGCGCGCCGTCGCCCGGCACCGTGAAGGTGCCGTTGATCACGCCGTTCAGGAAGCTCCAGCCGCCGTTGCGCGCCTGCGTGACGACCTGCGGTCGCACGTCCTTGCAGTGCACGTGCACGACGCGCGACACGTGTTTCTTCAGCAGTGCGACCGGATCGGCCGCGCCGCCGAAATACGCGTGGCCCGTGTCGAACAGCAGGAACACCTTCGCCGGATCGGTCAGCGCCATCAGCCGGTCGACGTCGGCGGGCGATTCGACGTATGCGCCCATGTGGTGATGGTAGGCGAGCTTGATCCCGTAGGTCTCGAGCAGGTGCGCGCCGAATGCGTCGAGGCGTGCCGCGTAGCGTCGCCAGGCTTCGTCGTCGACGAAACGCGGACGCTTCGCGACCGGCGTGTCGATGCTGCCCTGGATCGTGCCCGCGCATTCGCCGTACACCACGACCTTCACGTCGTTGAACTGCAGCTTCGTCATGTGTGCGCGGCAGCGCTCGATTTCGGCGGCGAGCGCATCGGCGTCGCTCATGCCGGGTTCGACTTCCGCGAGAAAGCCCGAATACCAGCCCGACACGCACACGAGCCCGAACTCGGCGAGCTTCGCCTTCAGCTCGGGGCCCGTTTTCGGAAACTTGTTGCCGAGCTCGAAGCCCGCGTAGCCGATTTCGGCGCCTTCCTTCAGCGCCGTCTCGAGCGGCGTTTCGCCGCCGAGCGACGGCAGGTCGTCGTTCATCCACGACAGGGGATTGATACCGATGCGAACGTTCCAGCTCATGACTTGCTTCCTTGGTTCGATTGTTGTCGTCGCGGGGCGGAGGATTGAAACGGAAAGCGTGTCAGCGCCGCTGCCGGGCCTTCGCGTCGAGATACGCGCGATGCGCATCGCCGACGCCGGCGCGCGCGGACACCTGCGGCACCGCGACTTCCCACCATGCGCCGCCGTCCGCGGTCGTGCGCTCGTGCGTCGTGTCGATCACGATGATCTGGCTCGTCTTCGCCGCGCGCGCACGCTTCATTTCGCTGCGCAGCTCGCCGACGTCACGCACGTGCACGGCTTCGGCGCCCATCGCGCGCGCATGCATCGCGAAGTCGATCGTCGAGCGTTCGCCGCCTTCGGGTACGCAGTCGTCGAGCATGTTGTTGAAGCTCGCGCCGCCGCAGTTCAGTTGCAGCCGCTCGATGCAGCCGTAGCCGCGGTTGTCGAGGATCACGACGATGATCTTGCGGCCGAGCATCACGGACGTCGCGAGCTCCGCGTTGAGCATCATGTACGAGCCGTCGCCGACGATCACGATCACTTCGCGCTCGGGCCGCGCGAGCTTCGCGCCGAGGCCGCCCGCGACCTCGTAGCCCATGCACGAGTACGCGTAGTCCATGTGATAGTTGCCCGGCACGCCGCTGCGCCACAGCTTGTGCAACTCGGCCGGCAGCGTGCCGGCCGCGCACACGACGAGATCGTCGCGCGCGCTGTCGCGCCCCGCGTCGGCCGCGGAGTCGCGCACCGCGCCGATCACTTCCGCGTCGTACGGCAGCGTGTCCTTCGGCACGCGCGTGGTCAGCTCGGTCACACGCGCGTTCCACGCGGCGGCCTGGTCGCGGTTCGCGGCGGTCCACGCCGCATCCGCCTGCCAGCCCGCGAGCGCGGCCGACAGCTGGCCGAGGCCGGTGCGCGCGTCGGCGATCAATTGCCGGCCGCGCTTCTTGCCCGCGTCGAACGGTTGCACGTTCAGGCTCAGCAGCGTCGCGTTGCCGAACAGCGCGTGCGAGCCGGTCGTGAAGTCCTGCAGGCGCGTGCCGACCGCGAACACCACGTCGGCCTGCGCGGCCGCGCGGTTCGCGGCGGGCGAGCCCGTCACGCCGATCGAGCCGAGGTTCAGCGGGTGGTCCCACGCGAGGCTGCCCTTGCCGGCCTGCGATTCGGCGACCGGCACGCCGTGCGTGTCGGCGAACGTGCGCAGCGCGTCCCATGCCTGGCTGTACAGCACGCCGCCGCCGGCGACGATCAGCGGCTTCTTCGCGGCCTTCAGCACGTCCAGCGCGTCCGCGAGTTCGAGCGCGTCGGCGGGCGGCCGGCGCATCCGGATCACCGGCGGCGCGAAGAAATCTTCCGGCCAGTCGTACGCGAAGGTCTGCACGTCCTGCGGCAGCGCGAGGCACACGGGCCCGCACTGCGCGGGGTCGGTCATCACCTGGATCGCGCGCGGCAGCGCGACGAGCAGCTGCTCCGGCGACGTGATCCGGTCGAAGTAGCGCGTCACCGGCCGGAAGCAGTCGTTCGCGCTGACGTCGCCCTGTTCGAAATCCTCGACCTGCTGCAGCACCGGGTCGGGCAACCGCGACACGAACACGTCGCCGGGCAGCAGCAACAGCGGCAGCCGGCCGACGTGCGCGAGCGCGGCGGAGGTCAGCATGTTGGTCGCGCCGGGGCCGATGCTCGACGTCGCGGCCATCATCCGCTGGCGGAAATTCGCTTTCGCGAACGCGACGGCCGCATTCGCCATGCCTTGCTCGTTGTGCGCGCGGAACGTCGGCAGCCGGTCCTTTTCGGCGTGCAGCGCCTCGCCGAGCCCGGCCACGTTGCCGTGCCCGAAGATCGCGAACACGCCGCCGCAATACGGCAGGATTTCGGTGCGGCCGTCCGGCTGGACGACTTCGGCGCGCAGGGCGGCCAGGTAGCGCACGAGCGCCTGGCTGACGGTCAGTCTCACGGTGGTGGTCATCGTCTGTCGATCAGGAGGAGTCGGGTGGTCATCACGGACATCTGCATCAGGCTGCCGCCGCGGCGCGCGCGGCGGCACGGCGGCCGAGCCAGGCGTCGACCAGCTGCGCGAAATTGCCGGCCACTTCGTCGATCAGCGCCTGGTCGTCGATCCGGCCGGCGAGCCAGTGCAGCGACGCGTCGGCCCACAGCGTACGGCCGACCATGAAGCCCTTGACGATCGGGTTGGTCGCCGAGCGGAAACTGTCGACGAGATACTGCAACGGCTGGTTCAGCCCGAGGATCACCGCGCCGCGGCAGTACGGATCGCGCTCGGCTACGAGCGCTTCGAGCCGCGCCCAGCCGTCGGCGCTCATCGGCGCGAGCTTCCACCACTCGGGCATCACGCCGAGGTTGTAGAAGCGCGCGACCGTGCGCAGCACCGCGTCGTCCTCGGTGCCGGCCGGCGTGACCGCGCGCGGCGGAATGATTTCCAGCAGCAGCTCGTTGCCGCTCGCGCGCGTGGCTTCCCACAGCTCCAGCACGCGCTGCTCCTGCGCGACGCGCAGGTCGACGTCGTCGTCGGGGTGGTAGTGGACGAGGCACTTCACGACCTGCTCGGTCGGCCAGTGCGTGAGCGACGAGCCGACCGAGCGCGTGTCGTCGAAGCACAGCGGCCGCGAGCCGGGCAATTCGACCGGGCGCCCGACCCACCAGCCGCGGCCGGTGGCCGACGCGAGCGCGTCGCTGCCGTACGCACCGCCGTCGATCAGCACGCCGACGTGGCCTTCGATATGGCGATCGCGTTCGACCTGTTCGGCCGCGCGCACGAGCAGGCGCTTCAGCGTCTTGATCCGCGTCTCGTCCGCGCCGGCCTGCACCGCGAGTTCGTAGAACTGGCTGCGATGGTCGAACGCCATCACGCACAGGTCGTCCCATTCGCGGCGCGGCACCGTCACGCGATGCAGGTGCGCGAGCGTGCGATCGGCGTCCACCCGCGGATTGCGGCTGCCGCCGAACCAGTGCGCGAGTTCGGCCGGCGTCGGCATCGCGGCGGAACACGCGTGGCGCGACACGACGATCGCGCCGCACGCGTTCGCGATGCGCGTCGATTCGGCCCAGTCGCGCCCGCGCAGCAGCCCGGACAGCAGGCCGGACAGGAACGCGTCGCCCGCGCCGAGCACGTTCAGCACGTCGACGCGCTCGCCGTGGAAGGTCGGCGCATCCTCGATGCGCGCGGGGATGTCGCCCTCGATCACGCAGCAGCCGAGCGCACCGCGCTTGACCACCAGCGCCGCGCCGCTCGCGCGCCGCACGGCCTGCAGCGATGCGATCAGGTCGTGCGGCAGGCCGCCCGCGATCAGGAATTCCTCCTCGGTGCCGACCAGCAGGTCGAACTCGCCGAGCACCTGCTGCAACTGGCGCGTGACCTGCGTGTCCGGCACGTAGCGGTTCTCGCCCGCGCCGCGCGCGGTCAGCCCCCACAGCACCGGCCGGTAGTCGATGTCGAGAATGCGCACGACGCCGTGGCGGCGCGCGTAGCCGAGCGCGGTCAGCGATGCCTCGCGGGTGCCCGGCGTCGACAGATGGGTGCCGGTGATCGCGAGCGCGCGGCAACCGGCGATGAAGTCCTCGCGAATTTCGTCGGCGCGCACGGCCATGTCCGCGCAGTTCTCGCGCACGAACAGCAGCGGAAACGTGTCGCGATCCTTCAGACCGAGCAGCACCAGCGCGGTCAGCCGTTCCGGATCCGTCTGCAGCTGGCTCGTGTCGCAGCCTTCGCGCTCGAGCGTCTCGCGCACGAAGCGGCCCATCTGCTCGTCGCCGACGCGCGAGATCATCGCGGTCTTCAGCCCGAGCCGGGCGACGCCGAACGCGACGTTGCCCGACGAGCCGCCGAGATACATCTGGAAGCTGCGCGCGTCTTCCAGGCGGCTGCCGTACTGTTGCGCGTAAAGGTCCACGGCGACGCGGCCGAGGCAGGCGAGATCGATGGGGCGGTCAGTCGGAAAGTTCAACGGGCTCATATCACGTATCACGCTCGCGGCCGGCGTTCGACCTTGCCGGCGGATTGGGGACCGATCCAGCGACGGATCTTCGTCGCATGTCGCGACGCGACGCGAATGCGCGTGCCGCAACGACTCGGGCTACGGAACGGAGTCTAGACTTTTTGGAAATCCAGTTCCCTAGGTGAAATCACGTAGAAATAAATTTCCAAATTTTCGACGAAGTGATCTACAGTTTCATCCGGATGCTTCAGTCCGTTATCGGACTCGGCCCGGCGGCGCGCAACGCGCCGTTTTCCGCCCCCCGGAGATGAGGAGACAGAGTGATCATGAAGACCAAGCTGATGGCCGCCGCGGCCGCCGCGATCCTGGCCATGCCGCTCGCGCATGCCGAGAAGATCGGCGTGACGATGGCATCGTTCGACGACACGTTCCTGACGATCCTGCGCAACAGCATCGGCGACGCGGCGAAGAAGGACGGCGCGACCGTACAGATCGAGGACGGCGGCAACGACGTCGGCAAGCAGTTGAGCCAGGTCCAGAACATGATCGCGCAGAAGGTCGACGCGATCATCGTGAATGCGGTCGACACCGACGCGACGCCGAAGATCACGAAGATGGTGACCGCCGCGAAGATTCCGCTCGTCTACGTGAACCGCAAGCCGGTCGATTTCGACAAGCTGCCGGCCGGCGTCGCGGTGGTCGCGTCCGACGAGAAGCAGTCGGGCACGCTGCAGGCGCGTCAAGTGTGCAAGCTGCTCGGCGGCAAGGGCGACATTCTCGTGCTGATGGGCGAGCTGTCCAACGAGTCGGCACGTGCGCGCACCAAGGACATCGAGGACGTGATCGCGACCAAGGACTGTTCCGGCATGAAGATCGTCGACAAGCGCGAAGGCAAGTGGAGCCGCACGCAGGGCCAGGACATCACGATGAACTGGCTGAGCTCGGGGACGAAGTTCGACGCGATCGTGTCGAACAACGACGAAATGGCGATCGGCGCGATCAACGCGCTGAAGGCCGCGCGCAAGCTGACGCCGAAGACGGTCGTCGCGGGCATCGACGCGACGCCGGACGGGCTCGCGGCGATGAAGAGCGGCGACCTGAAAGTGTCCGTGTACCAGAATGCGGCCGGGCAGGGGGCGCAGGCCGTCGCGACCGCGCTGAAGCTCGCGAAGAAGCAGCCGGTCGACCGCTACGTGAACGTGCCGTTCGAGCTGGTCACGCCGGAGAACATGAACCAGTACGCGAAGCACTGACCGGTTTTTCCGCTGAACTGCGCGAGCCCGGCGCGTCCGGGTTCGCGTGTGACTTTCGAGGAACGTCCATGTTTACAGCCAGGATGGCGCGCTCGATGGCCAACGAAAGCGCGCCGGCCGCCTCGTTCGCCGCGTCGGGTTCGTCCGGTGCGCCCGTCGACGATTGCCTGCTCGAGGTGCGCGGCGTCGGCAAGTCGTTTCCCGGCGTCGTCGCGCTCGACGGCGTGCAGTTCCGCGTGCGCCGCGGCACCGTGCATGCGCTGATGGGCGAGAACGGCGCCGGCAAGTCGACGCTGATGAAGATCATCGCTGGCGTCTACACGCCCGACCAGGGCGAGATCCTGATCAACGGCGAGCCGGTCGTGCTGAGCGGTCCGCTCGACGCGCTCGATCGCGGGATCGCGATGATCCACCAGGAACTCAACCTGATGCCGTACATGACGGTCGCGGAGAACATCTGGATCCGCCGCGAACCGAAGAACCGCTTCGGCCTGATCGATCACGCCGAGCTGCGCCGCCGCACCGCCGCGCTGTTCGAGCGGCTGTCGATCGACATCGACCCCGAAGCCGACGTACGCACGCTGACGGTCGCGAGCCGCCAGATGGTCGAGATCGCGAAGGCGGTGTCGTTCGACTCGGACGTGCTGATCATGGACGAGCCGACCTCCGCGCTGACCGACAAGGAAGTCACGCACCTGTTCCGGATCATTCGCCAGCTGCGCGAGCAGGGCAAGGGCATCGTCTACATCACGCACAAGATGAACGAGCTGTTCGAGATCGCCGACGAGTTCTCGGTGTTCCGCGACGGCAAGTACATCGGCACGCATGCGTCGACCGACGTCACGCGCGACGACATCATCCGGATGATGGTCGGCCGCGAGATCACGCAGATGTTCCCGAAGGAGGAGGTGCCGATCGGCGACGTCGTGCTGGCCGTGAAGAACCTCGGCGTCGACGGCGTGTTCCGCGACGTCAGCTTCGAGCTGCGCGCGGGCGAGATCCTCGGCGTCGCGGGCCTCGTCGGCTCGGGGCGCTCGAACGTCGCGGAGGCGCTGTTCGGCGTCGTGCCGGCGACCTCGGGCGAGATCCGGATCGACGGCAAGCCGGTGCGAATTTCCACGCCCGCGCAGGCGATGAAGCACGGGATGGCGTTCCTCACCGAGGACCGCAAGGACACCGGTTGCTTCCTGAATCTCGACCTGCTCGCGAACATGGAAGCGGCGGTGCTCAGCAACCGCTACGTGAAGTTCAATTTCGTGCGGCAGGCGCAGTTGAAGCGCGATTGCGAGGAAATGAGCCGGATGCTGCGCGTGAAGACGCCGGGGCTGCACGAGGAAATCCAGAACCTGTCGGGCGGCAACCAGCAGAAGGTGCTGATCGGCAGATGGTTGCTGACGCAACCGCGCATCCTGATCCTCGACGAGCCGACGCGCGGGATCGACGTCGGCGCGAAGGCCGAGATCCACCGGCTCGTCAGCGCGCTCGCCGCCAAGGGCGTCGCGGTTCTGATGATCTCGTCGGAAATGCCGGAAGTGCTCGGCATGAGCGACCGCGTGATGGTGATGCACGAAGGCCGGATGACCGGCATCGTCGAGCGCAAGGACGCCGACCAGGTCCGCATCATGGACCTGGCCTCGCGCTGAGCCGCAACAAGCATGGAGACAACTGAAATGGGCAACCTGAACCCGGTCGCGGACGCGCAGTCCATGACGATCAAGACGCGGCACGCGAAGTGGCCGCCCGAACTGAGCATCTTCCTCGTGCTGGTGGGCATCAGCCTGTTCTTCGAGGTGATCGGCTGGCTCGTCGTCGGCCAGAGCTTCCTGTTCAACGCGGAGCGGCTCGAGATCATCGTGTTGCAGATGGCCGTGATCGGCATCATCGCAGTCGGCGTGAACCTCGTGATCATCACCAGCGGGATCGACCTGTCGTCGGGGTCGGTCGTCGCCGCGGCGGCCGTCGTGTCGGCCAGCCTCGCACAGGTGTCCGATTTTCCGCGCGCGGTGTTCCCGCACCTGACCGACCTGCCGATCATCTGGCCGGTGCTGGCCGGCGTGTGCGTCGGCCTGCTGGTCGGCCTCCTGAACGGCTCGCTGATCGCGCTGACGGGGATCCCGCCGTTCATCGCGACGCTCGGCACGATGGTTGCCGCGCGCGGCTTCGCGAAATGGTTCACCAACGGGATGCCGGTGTCGATGCTGACCGACCAGTTCGCGGCGATCGGCGCGGGCGCGAACCCGGTGATCATCTTCGTCGTGGTGGCGGCGATCTTCCACGTCGTGCTGCGCTACACGCGCTTCGGCAAGTACACGTATGCGATCGGCGCGAACCGCCACGCGGCCGTCGTGTCGGGCATCAACGTGACGCGCCACCTGGTGTTCGTCTATGCGATCGCGGGCCTGCTGAGCGGAATCGCGGGCACCGTGACGGCCGCGCGTGCGATCTCCGGCCAGTCGGGCATGGGCGTGATGTACGAGCTCGACGCGATCGCGGCCGTCGTGATCGGCGGCACGTCGCTGTCGGGCGGTCTCGGGCGCGTGACGGGCACCGTGATCGGCGTGCTGATCCTCGGCGTGATGACGTCGGGCTTCACGTTCATCCGGATCGACGCGTATTACCAGGAAATGGTCAAGGGCGCGATCATCGTCGCTGCCGTGATCGCCGACCAGTATCGCAACAAGAAGTCGCGGCGCTGATTCGCCACGGCCGAATGCTCAACCTTCCGGGAAGAAGATGAAGATCGCTCTGGATCCCTACATGATTCGCCACCTGCCGCTCGACCGGCTGCCGCATGCCGTCGCCGAGCTCGGCTACGACCAGATCGAGCTGTCGCCGCGCAGCGACTTTCTCGACTGGTGGGTGATGCCGCGCGCGACGCGCGAGCGCATGGCCGCGTTCCGGCACGCGTTGCGCGCAAGCGGCGTGGGCCTCGCGTCGCTGCAGCCGATGTACCGCTGGGCCAGCCCGTTCGACGACGAGCGGCAGTGGGCCGTGCGCTGCTGGAAGAAGGCGATCGAGGTCGCGATCGAGATGGAATGCCCGCTGATGGTGTCCGAATTCGGGCGCGGCGCGTCGCCGGAGCGCTCGGTCGGCGAACGGCCGGGCGCGAACCCAAAGGAGCTGTGCGAAGCCGCGTGGTTCCGTTCGATGGACGAGCTGCTGCCGATCCTCGAGCGCGAACGCATCGTGCTGTCGGTCGAGCCGCATCCGGAGGACTGGATCGAGCAGCTGCAGCCGGCGATCGACATCGTCACGAACATCGGCTCGCCGTCGCTGAAACTGTCGTACATCGCGCCGCACACGTTCTACTACGGCGACGACATGGCGGCGATGATCGCGGCCGCCGCACCGATTCTCGCGCACGTGCGCGTGGCCGATACCTTCGATCACCGCAAGAGCAGCCAGCTACGCTACATCGTGAACCCGCCGGGCTCGAATCAGATCCGCGTGCACCAGCATCTCGACATCGGGCAGGGCGAGATCGACTGGGACGTGTTTTTCCGCGCACTCGGCAGCGTCGGCTTCGACGACGTGATGTCGTCGTGCGTGTTCGCGTGGGAGGACCGCGCCGAAGCATCGTCGCGCTACATGCGCGACACGATCCAGCGCTACGTCGAGCGCCATTTCGAACGGGCGACCGCGCGCTGACCCGCCTGGAACCATTGCTGACCGGCGCGGCACGGGCCGTGCCGTTGATGAACGACAGACTGGAGATATCCGGATGACCTTGCAAATCGGCGTGATCGGCTGCGGCGCGATCGGCCAGGACCATATCCGCAGGCTCACACGCACGCTGTCCGGCGCGCGCGTGGTGGCCGTCAACGACATCGATCCGCAGCAGGCGCGCGACGCGGTGACGAAGTACGGGCTCGACGCGGAAATCTACGGCGACGGCCACGAGGTGGTCGCGGCCGCCGACGTGCGGGCCGTGCTCGTCACGTCGTGGGGGCCGACGCACGAAGCGTTCGTCCTCGACGCGATCGCGCACGGCAAGCCGGTGTTCTGCGAGAAGCCGCTCGCGGTGACGGCCGACGGTTGCATGCGCATCGTCGAGGCCGAGGTCGCGCACGGCAAGCGGCTCGTGCAGGTTGGCTTCATGCGGCCGTACGACGAAGGCTATCGCGCGCTGAAGCGCGTGATCGACGGCGGCGAGATCGGCGCGCCGCTGATGCTGCATTGCGCGCACCGCAACCAGTCGGTCGGCGAGCGCTACACGACCGACATGGCGATCACCGACACGCTGATCCACGAACTCGACGTGCTGCGCTGGCTCCTCGGCGAGGACTACACGAGCGCGCAGGTCGTCTACCCGAAGAAGACGCGTCATGCGAGCGCGCATCTCGCCGATCCGCAGATCGTGCTGCTCGAAACCGCGAGCGGCGTGCGCATCGACGTCGAGATCTTCGTCAACTGCCAGTACGGCTATGACATCCAATGCGAGGTGGTCGGCGAGAACGGCATCGCGAAGCTGCCCGATCCGCCCGCGGTCGGGCTCAAGCATGCCGCGCGGCAGTCGGTCGAGATCATGACCGACTGGAAGGAGCGCTTCATCGCGTCGTACGACGTCGAACTGCAGGCGTTCATCGACGGCGTGCGACAGGGGGCGCTGACCGGCCCGTCCGCATGGGACGGCTATGCGGCGGCAGTCGCGGCCGATGCGTGCGTGCGCGCGCAGCAGAGCGGGGCGGTCGAGCCGATCGCGATGGCCGAACGCCCTGCGTTTTATCGCGGCTGAACCGGCTGAACAAGCTGATACCGGGCCGCGTGTTCGTGCGGCCACGCTCGCGGCCGCGCGCCGCTTTCCTGATGAACCGACCGACATGACGATGAAGATTGGCTGCGCGCCCTGCTGCTGGGGCGTCGACGATGTGAAGAACCCGCACCTGCCGCCGTGGCGGCGCGTGCTCGCCGAAGCTGCAGAGGCCGGCTATTCGGGCATCGAGCTCGGCCCGTACGGCTACATCCCGCTCGAGCTCGACGTGGTGAGCGCCGAGCTCGAACGGCAGCGCTTGAGCATCACCGCCGGCACGATCTTCGACGACCTGGTGTCGCCGGAGAACCTGCCGAACCTGCTGCGCCAGACGCGCGAGATTTGCGCGCTGATCTCGCGCTTGCCGAAGTTGCCGACGCAGCCGGGTCAGCGGTATGCGGCGCCGTATCTGGTCGTGATGGACTGGGGGCACGACGAACGCGACTACGCGGCCGGCCATGCCGATCGTGCGCCGCGCCTGTCCGACGAACGCTGGGCGCGCATGGTCGACCACATTCGCGAGATCGCGACGATCGCGCGCGACGAATTCGGCGTGCGCGCGGTGATCCATCCGCATGCGGGCGGCTACATCGAGTTCGCGGACGAGATCGACCGGATCGTCGCCGACATCGCCGCCGATACGGCGGGCCTCTGTCTCGACACCGGGCACCTGTACTACTCGGGGATGGATCCCGAGACGTGGCTGCGCCGTCACGCGGCGCGGCTCGACTACGTGCATTTCAAGGATATCGACGCGGCCGTGTATCACGCGGTGATGGGCGAACACATTGCGTTCTTCGCGGCGTGCGCGCGCGGCGTGATGTGCCCGATCGGCAATGGCGTGCTCGACTACCGAGCGATCCGTCGCGCGCTCGACGACATCGGCTATGCGGGCTACATCACGATCGAACAGGAGCGCGATCCGCGCAATGCCGGCACGAGCCTGCGCGACGTCGCGGCGAGCCGCGCGTTTCTCGCGTCGGCCGGATTCGCGTAATCGGCCGTCGGCCCGACATTCTGAACACTGAACACGGACAGGAACACGACAATCATGATCGACGGACAGATTCTGCTCGGACATTCGATTCCCTGGGGCATGGTCGGCGGCGGGCTCGGCAGCCAGATCGGCTACAGCCACCGGTCGGCCGCGTTGCGCGACGGCAGTTTCCGGCTGGTCGCCGGCGCATTCGACATCGATGCCGAGCGCGGCCGGCAGTTCGGCGTGAAGCTCGGCGTCGACGCCGAGCGCTGCTATTCCGACTATCGGACGATGTTCGAGGCCGAGGCGAAGCGCGCCGACGGCATTCGCGCGGTGTCGATCGCGACACCGAACAACACGCACTTCGAAATTTGCCGCGCGGCGCTGAACGCGGGGCTGCATGTCGTGTGCGAGAAACCGCTGTGCTTCACGACCGAGGAGGCCGAGACGCTGCAGCGGCTTTCGGTCGAGAAGAACCGCATCGTCGGCGTCGCGTACGGTTATTCAGGTCACCAGATGATCGAGCAGGCGCGCGAAATGATCGCGCGCGGCGATCTCGGCGAGATCCGCATCGTGCAGATGCAGTTCGCGCACGGCTTCCACAGCGAGGGCGTCGAGGCCGCGAGCGCGGCCGCCCGCTGGCGCGTCGACCCGAAGTTCGCGGGCCCGAGCTACGTGCTCGGCGACATCGGCACGCATCCGCTGTACATCTCGGAAGTGATGGCGCCCGAGCTGAAGATCCGCCGCCTGATGTGCTCGCGGCAAAGCTTCGTGAAGAGCCGCGCGCCGCTCGAGGACAACGCGTTCACGATCATGGAATACGACACGGGCGCGATCGGCTACGTCTGGTCGAGCGCGGTGAACGCGGGCTCGATGCACGGGCAGAAGGTGCGCGTGATCGGCTCGAAGGCGAGCGTCGAATGGTGGGACGAGCATCCGAACCAGTTGCGCTACGAAATCCAGGGGCAACCCGCGCAGGTGCTCGATCGCGGAATGGGCTATCTGCATCCGCACGCCTTGCGCGAGGATCGCATCGGCGCCGGGCATCCGGAAGGGCTGTTCGAAGCGTGGTCGAACCTGTATGCGCGTTTCGCGCTCGCGATGGACGCGGCCGACCGCGGCGATGCGCAGGCATTGAAGCAAATCCGCTTTCCGGACGTCCACGCGGGCGTCGAAGGCGTGCGCTGGGTCGAGAACTGCGTGCGGTCCGCCGATGCGGGCGGCGTGTGGGTCGACTATCGTTGAGCCATGGACGGCCGACGCGCGGCATCGGCCTGCGGCGGCGGGTGTCGGCGTCCGCGTCGGTAAACGCCCTAATCTTTACGGCACGGCGCGCGCGTTGGAAAATCGTTTCCATTACCGCCGTGGAGCGTGTGCAGGTGATGATCGAGCGCGTGGGAGCGAGCGTGCGGCGCGGTCCGTGCCGCAAACGTGATTAAATTCGCCCTTCATGCATGTGTACAGGTGAGTCCCGGGCGGCGTGCGTCGGTATCGCGCGCGCATCGGGGCCGTCAACTTCGCGCTATCCGATGAGTTCATCCGAGAAACCTCCCGCCACCGTCGAGCAGTTCCTGCAGCATCTGACGCAGGAGTACGACGGCCTCAGCAATCGCCTGAAGGTGATCGCGCGTCACGTGGAAACGCATCGGGACCAGCTTGGTCTGGAAGGCATCCAGTCGCTCGCGGAGGCGTGCGGGGTCCAGCCGTCGGCCGTCGTGCGGTTCGCGAAGCATTTCGGCTTTTCCGGCTTCTCCGAGATGCAGCGATTGTTCCGCGAGGGCCTGGCCCAGCAGATCGCGCCGGGCCGCGCGTACAACCTGCGATTGCGCGACGTGATCGAATCGGGCTCGTCGAGCCTGCAACCCGAGCAGATCGCCGACGAATTCATCAAGGGCAGCATTGCCGGGATGCAGCAGTTGCGGCAGACGCTCGACCCGCAGGCGCTCGCGCAGGCCGTCGACCTGCTCGCCGACACGCAGGCGATCTGGATCGCCGGCTCGCGCCGCGCGTTTCCGATCGCCGTCTATCTCGACTACGCGCTGCAGCACACCGACAAGCGCATCGGCCTGTTCAGCGCGCTCGGCAGCATGCATCTCGGGCAGATCCGGTCGGTGCGCGAGGGCGACGTGATGATTGTGATCTCGTTCATGCCGTATGCGGACGAGACGGTGCAGGTCGCGCAGCAGGCCGTGCAGCGCGGCGCGCGCCTGATCGCGATCACCGACAGCCGGATGAGCCCGCTGGCGCGGGAGGCCGAGGTGACGCTGATGGTGCAGGACAGCGCGACCTTCGGGTTCCGTGCGCTGACCGCGACGATGGGCCTCGCGCAGAGCCTGTTCGTGGCGCTCGCCTATCGGCTCGAGCTGTCGTACCTGCCGACCGCCGACGGCGGCCACGACACGAAGGCCGGCTGACGCCGGCCTTGCGCATGCGTGCCGCCCGCGGGCACATCCGGCGGGCGGCATGCGCATCGCGCTTACTTCGCGGTCGGCATCGCGAATTCCGCGCCCTTGCCGATGCTCGACGCCCAGCGCTGCATCACCGACTTCTGGCGCGTGTAGAAGCGCACGCCTTCCTCGCCGTATGCGTGCATGTCGCCGAACAGGCTCTTCTTCCAGCCGCCGAAGCCGTGCCATGCCATCGGCACCGGGATTGGCACGTTGATGCCGACCATGCCGACCTGGATGCGTCGCGCGAATTCGCGTGCGATGCCGCCGTCGCTCGTGAAGCACGACACGCCGTTGCCGAACTCGTGCGCGTTGATCAGGTCGACCGCTTCGCTGAAGTCCTTCACGCGTACGCAGCCGAGCACGGGCCCGAAGATTTCCTCCTTGTAGATGCGCATGTCGGGCGTCACATGATCGAACAGCGTGCCGCCGGTGAAGAAGCCCGCCTCGCGGCCCGGCACGCGCAGCCCGCGCCCGTCGACCACCAGCTGCGCGCCTTCGCTGACGCCTTGCTCGATATAGCCTTCGATACGCTTGAGCGCTTCGCCGGTGACGATCGGGCCCATCTCGACTTCCGGCGACATCCCGTCGCCGATCACCAGCTTGCGCGCGCGCTCGGCGACCGCCGGCACGATCTTGTCGGCCACGTCGCCGACCAGCACCGCGACGCTGATCGCCATGCAGCGTTCGCCCGCCGAGCCGTACGCGGCACCGATCAGCGCGTCGACCGCCTGCTCGATGTTCGCGTCGGGCATCACGACGAGGTGGTTCTTCGCGCCGCCGAGCGCCTGCACGCGCTTGCCCGACTGCACCGCGCGCTGCTGCACGTAGGCCGCGATCGGCGTCGAGCCGACGAAGCTGACAGCCTGCACGTCCGGATGGTCGAGCAGCGCGTCGACCGCGCCCTTGTCGCCCTGCACGACGTTGAACACGCCGGCGGGCAGGCCGGCCTGCGTGAGCAGGTCGGCCATGAACAGCGCCGCCGACGGGTCGCGTTCGCTCGGCTTCAGCACGAACGTGTTGCCCGTCGCGAGCGCGACCGGGAACATCCAGCACGGCACCATGCACGGGAAGTTGAACGGCGTGATCCCGGCGACGACGCCGAGCGGCTGGCGCATGGTCCAGTTGTCGATGCCGGTGCTGACCTGATCGGTGAAGTCGCCCTTCAGCAGCTGCGGCACGCCGCATGCGAATTCGATGATGTCGATGCCGCGCGCGACTTCGCCCTGCGCGTCGGAGAACACCTTGCCGTGCTCGGCCGTGATGATCGCCGCGAGCGCGTCGCGGTGTTCGTTCATCAGCTGCAGGAAGCGGTGCAGCACGCGTGCGCGGCGGATCGGCGGCGTGGCGGCCCAGGCCGGGAACGCGGCGTGGGCGGACGCGACGGCCTGCTGCACCTCGTCGTCGCCGGCGAGCGCGACGCGGCGCACCGCGCGGCCTAGCGCCGGATTGAGGACGTCCTGGAAGCGGCCGCTGCGGCCGGCAACGGGCGCGCCGTCGACATAGTGGCCGACATCGGCGTCGGACGTGTAGGCGGGAACTGGGTTCATCGTGTCTCCTGATATGGGGGTGGACGGAACCTAGTCTAGGCAAAGCGGCGGGGCGGGAGAAGGCCGCGCAGCTTGATTCACTGTTCAGAATTCTGAATAATCAGCGAATGAATCAGCAAAATGTCCAGGCGCTCTGGCCGCACATCCATTCGCTGACGGTGCTGGCGGCGGCAGGCAGTTTCACCGCCGCCGCGCAGCGGCTGGGCATCAGCAAAGCCGCGATGAGCCAGCGCATCGCCGATCTCGAGAAGGCGGCCGGCGTGCCGCTGGTGCGGCGCACGACGCGCAGTGTGCGGCTCACCGACGCGGGGCAGACGCTGGTCGACAGCACGCGCGACGCGTTCGAATCGATCGGCCAGCACTTCGCGCGCGTGAAGGACCTGGCGGGCGAGCCGCGCGGGCTGCTGCGCGTGACGGCGCCCGTCGCGCTGGGGCGCCAGCAGGTCGTGCCGCACTTGCCCGATTTCCTGCGGCAGCATCCGGGCGTGCATATCGAACTCGACCTGTCCGACCGGCTGCATTCGCTGACGCAGGAGGGTTTCGACCTCGCGATCCGCCATACGACGACCGCGCCGCAAACCCATGTCGCGTGGAAGCTGTGCGACACGCGTTCGTTGCTGGTCGCGAGCCGGGACTACCTCGACGCGCGCGGCACGCCGCGCCACCCGAGCGAGCTCGTCGACCACAGCTGCCTGTGCTACCTGCGCGACAACGAACCGGCGGCGTGGAGCTTCGAGCCGGACGGTCGCCGGCGCCAGCGCGTGAGTGTGCCCGTGCGCGGCAGCTTCGCGGCGAACAACAGCGAGGCGATGCGCGAAGCCGCGCTCGGCGGGCTCGGCATCGCGCTGCTGCCGGATTTCAGCGCGCGGCGCGATCTCGACGCCGGCCGGCTCGTCGCGCTGCTCGACGGCTGGCGACCGTCGGGCGCGTTCGGCGACCACATCTTCGCGATCCGGCCGTACAGCCCGGTCGTGCCGAGCGCGGTGCGCGCGCTCGTAAGGCACCTGCGCGAGCGGCTCGCGGGCGGTTTCACGGGCGCCTGACGGGCGAGGGCGGGCGCGCCGGTCGTATGGCCGGGCTCCGGCCGCGCGGGCAGGGGTGGCCGCGCTGCGGTAAAATCGCCGCTTCCTCCCGCGCCCGTGTGGCGCGTCATTCGAAGGTCGACAGCCGATGCAGATTCACAAGGAAGTGGATGCGCGCGGGCTCAATTGCCCGTTGCCGATCCTGCGCGCCAAGAAAGCGCTCGCCGATATGGAGAGCGGGCAGATCCTCAAGGTGCTCGCGACCGATCCGGGCTCGCAGCGCGATTTCGCGGCGTTCGCGAAGCAGACGGGCAACGAGATCGTCGAAGTGACGACCCAGGACAAGACGTTCGTGTTCCTGATGCGCCGCCGCTGACGGCCCGCATCACGCGCCGCTTGCGGCAACCGGACGGGCAGCGCCTGTTGCGGTCCGTCCGCGCCTCTGACACCTCTGACAATTCTTAAACCTCGTCGCACGGTCGGCTGCGTATACTGACCCGGCCGGTCGTCCGTCTCGGATGGATGCGCCGGCCACGGTACGTCATACGAGGCTGGCACGGGGGCCATGCCTGACGCTACCGTCGTACAAACGGGGAGAGGACATGTCCTTCAGACCAGGGACCATTCGAAGTCCGTCCGCAGCGGAATGCATCGCGCCCGCACGCGCGGCGGGGTTGAGCCGGATCGAGCTCGACCCGCAACGGGATCGCCACGCGCGTGCTGCGCTGGAGGCATATGCCGATTCGGCGGCGGCCGAGATGCCGTGGCTGGCCGAATCGCTCGACGAACGGCTGCGCGGCGCCGCGCAGGACGACGGCGCGGGCCTCACGTATTGCGGCGCAACGATCGAGCGCGTGTTCGATCTCGCGCAGACGTGGGCTGCGAGCCAGCCCGACTACGCGGCGCCGGCGTGGGAGCGCGTGCGCGGCCAGCTGGAGCGGATGCTGGGGCAGCCCAAGCTGGGGCTGCCGGAGGCGTTCCCGGTCGCGCGGCTGCGGCGCCTGTCGACCGACGATCTGGCCGAGCCGAAGGCCGGCAAGGCGGGCCCCGACTAGGCGCGCAATCGCGCGACGGGAAGGATTATTCGAATAAAGGACCGTAGTCCGCGCAATTTCTTGGCGAATTTCATACTACTATGATGAAATCGCCGGTTCGTCCGTGCCCCGTTTTTGAGATATTTCCCCGGGGCGGCCGTGCCGCGCAGGTTGCGCGCTCGGCAAACGACGGCTCGCCGGCCGGTGTCAAAGGCCGCGCGCGTGCTGCGCGGGGTGAGCGCGGGGAGCTGAACTGGACGAATCGTTTTCGATTTGCGGGGTGCTATGAGAATTGCTGTACTGGATGACGATCCGGCCCAGACGGATTTCGTCAGTCAAACGCTGACGGCCGCTGGCCACACATGCTATGCGTTCAAGGAAGGCAAGACCCTGAAGAAGCGTCTGCAGCGCGAGACGTTCGATCTGCTCGTGCTCGACTGGAACGTGCCGGACATGTCCGGCGAGGAAGTGCTCAAGTGGGTGCGTGCGAACCAGACCGAGCACAGCCTGCCGATCATCTTCATGACGAGCCGCGACGACGAGGCGGGGATCACGCAGATCCTCAACGCCGGCGCCGACGATTACGTGGTCAAGCCCGTGTCGGGCCCGATCCTGCGCGCGCGCATCGGCTCGCTGCTGCGCCGCGCGTATCCGGTCAACGCTGAGGCGACCGTTCGCGAGTTCGACCAGTTCCGCTTCGACGTAAACCTGAAGCAGGCGTACGTCGGCGACAAGGCCGTGAGCCTCACGCAGAAGGAATTCGAGCTCGCACTGCTGCTGTTCCAGCACCTCGACCGACCGCTGTCGCGCGCGCATATTCTCGATCTCGTGTGGAAGCAGGCGACCGACATTCCGTCGCGCACGATGGACACGCACATCTCGATGCTGCGGACGAAGCTCGGCCTGCGGCCGGAAAACGGCTATCGCCTCGCGCCGATCTACGGCTACGGCTACCGGCTCGAGCGGGTCGGCCAGGGAGAACCGGAGTGACCCAGCGAATCACGCAGCGCACGGCGCGCTTGCGCGCGGTGGCACTGCATGCGGCGTGCGCGGTCGCGTTCGCGTTCGCGGCACGGCAGGCCGTCGCGCAGCCGCCCGCTGCCGTGGGCAAGACGGTCGTCTACCGCACGCAGGCCGGCGACACGTTGTACGACGTCGCCGCGCGCTACCTGCAGGGCTCGGACGACTGGCAGCTGCTGCAGCAGATCAACGGCGTGCCTGCGCCGAAGCGCCTGCAGCCGGGCATCGCGCTGAAGCTGCCCGTCGCGCGTCTGCGCAAGGAAAAGCTGACCGCGCGCGTCGTCGCGGTGCAGGGCGCGGCCGAGCGCGCGTCCGGCGACGCATACGCGCCGCTCGTGAGCGATGCGACGCTCACCGAGGGCGACCGCGTGCGCACCGGCGCGAACGGCTTCCTGACGCTCGAACTGGCCGACGGCACGCACATGAGCCTGCCGCCCGACAGTCAGCTCAACCTGAAGACTTTGCGCCGCACCGTGCTGACCGGCACGCTCGATCGCGAATTCGAGCTCACGCGCGGCTCGGTCGACAGCGAGGTCACGCACCTGAAGAAACGCGACGACCGCTTCCAGATCCGCTCGCCGTCGGTCGTGGCCGGCGTGCGCGGCACGCGCTTCCGCGTGAACTACGACGCCGCCGGCAACGCGGCGACGCGCGTCGAGGTGCTCGACGGCACCGTCGGCGTCGCGGGCAAGCAGCAGTCGGCCGATCCGACGCTCGTGCATGCGAACTTCGGCAGCGTCTCGACGTCGTCCGGCGCGGTCGGCGCACCGGTGCAGCTGCTGTCGGCGCCCGCGCTTACGCATCCCGACAAGGTGCAGGACGAGCCCGACCTCACGTTCGACATCGCGCCGCTCGAGCATGCGCACGCCTATCACCTGCAACTCGCGCGCGACGCGGGCATGCTGGAGCTGTTCAGCGAAACGCGCACCGTCTCGTCGCGCGCGGTGTTCCGCGAGGTGCCGAACGGTACGTACTTCGTCCGGATTGCCGCGATCGACGACAACGGCCTCGAGGGCATGCCGCACATTTACGCGTTCGAGCGGCGCCTGATGGGGCTCGACGCGACCGCGTCGCCCGGCCCGAACGGCTATGAGTTCCGCTGGTCGCCGAATGGCGCGAGCAAGGATGCGCGTTATCGGTTCGTGCTGTCGCGCTCGAAGGACCTGAGCGCGCCGGTCGTCGACCAGATGGGCCTGCAGGCGCACAGGATCACGGTCGCGCACCTGCCGCCCGGCGACTACTACTGGGCGGTGACGGTCGAGGAGTTCGAAGGCGGCAAGTTCTATCAGAAGACGAGTCCGGTCAGCGCGTTCACGTTGTCGCGCTGACCCGCGGCGCATGAAAACCGACTCCGTTTCCCCGCGGCGGCGCCTCGGCCGCCGCTTCCTCATCGAGTGGATCGCGATCGGCTGCCTCGGGATCGCGGTGATCCTCGCATGCGCGTTCGGCCGGTTCTCGTCGAGCGTCGACGGGCTCATCTACGACCGGCTGCTGATGCTGCGCAGCCTGCCGTTGTCACCCGATGTCGTCGTCGTCGACATCGACAACCAGAGCGTGTCCGCACTCGGCCGCTGGCCGTGGCCGCGCAGCGTGCACGCGCGGCTGCTCGACACGCTGGCGCGTGCGCACCCGGCCGCGGTCGTCTACGACGTGCTGTTTACCGAGCAGTCGCCGGAGGATCGCGCGTTCGCAGACGCAATGACCCGTGTGCCGACCTTCCTGCCCGTCTTGCTGAGCCCGGAGCAGGCGGACGGCACGCGCACCGTCGATCCGCCGGTGGCGGAGCTCTCGGCACGCACGATGGGGCTCGGCCACATCAATCTCGAAGTCGATCCCGACGGCATCGTGCGCAGCGTCGCGCTGTTCGAAAGCGACGGACGCGTGCGCTGGCCGCAACTGATGGTGCCCGTCTATCGTGCGATCCAGGCCGGCCGGCTGCATCCGGTCGGCGGTGTGCCCGGCGCGAATGCGCACGACCTGTCGCGCGACGCGAACGGCGAGGGCCGCTACCTGATCCCGTTCAGCCGCAGCACGCCCGCCTATCCGACGGTGTCGTTCGACGACGTGCTCGAAGGGCGCGTGAAACCCGACGCGCTGCGCGGCAAGATCGTCGTCGTCGGCGTGACCGCATCGGGCCTCTTCGACCGCTTCGCGACCCCGGTGTCGGGGGACTTCGGCCCGCTCGCCGGCGTGTACATTCATGCGAACGTCCTCGACATGCTGGCCACCGGCAGTGCGATCCTGCCCGCGCCTCGTGACTGGCTCTTCGCCGCATCGCTGCTGCCGCTCGCCGTGCTGCTGGGCGGTTTCCTGATGCTGTCGCCGTGGCGCGCGCTGCTGCTGACGCTGAGCCTGGCCGCGCTCTCCGTCGTCGCGAGCCTGGCGCTGCTGTTCGAGGCGCGCGTGTGGCTGTCGCCCGCGCCGGCGATCTTCGGGCTGATCGCCGTCTACCCGATCTGGAACTGGCGGCGCTTGGAAATGACGATGTCGCACCTGCGCCGTGAGCTGCAGCGGCTGGCCGACGAGCCGCACCTGCTGCCCGAGGCGCCGCGCACGCGCAGCGTTGGCGGCGACGTGCTCGAACGGCAGATAGCGCTGATGGCGCAGGCCGCGCAACGCGTGCAGGACATGAAGCGCTTCGTGTGGGACAGCCTCGACAGTATGCCGGAGCCGATCTTCGTCACCGACCTGGCCGGAACCGTGCTGATCGCGAACCATGCGGCGAAGCGCTACGGGGCGCGCCTCGCGCTGCCGCTGCCGGAAGGGCGGCCGCTGCGCGCCGCGCTCGGCGAGTTGACCTTCATGAAGACCGTCGACGGCAACGCCGAACACGACGTCACGATCCGCGAACACTGGCCGGCCGCGCTCGACCCGACGCTCGGGGCCGAAGACGAAGCGATGGCGCGCGGCATCGAGGTGCGCGATCGCGACGGGCTCGACCATCTGTTACGCTACGCCCCGTGTACGAATGCGCAGGGCCATGTGACGGGCTGGATCGCCGGCCTCGTCGACGTAACCGAGCTGCATGCGGCCGAGCGGCAGCGCGAGGAGGCGCTGCACCTGCTGTCGCACGACATGCGCTCGCCGCAGTCGTCGATCCTCGCGCTCGTCGAGATCGAGCGCGATCGCGTCGAAACCGACGCGATGCGCGGGCTGCTCGCGCGGATCGAGCGATATGCGCACCGTGCGCTGTCGCTCGCCGACGAGTTCGTGCAGCTGGCGCGCGCGGAGTCGCAGGCGTACCAGCTCGAACCGACCAGCCTCGTCGACGTGCTGATCGACGCGAGCGACGAAGTGTGGCCGCAGGCGCAGGCGAAGCGCATCCGCATCGAGACCGACGTCGGCGCCGACATGTGCTGGGCGCGTGCCGACCGCTCGCTGATCACGCGTGCGTTCGTCAACCTGCTGAACAATGCGGTCAAATACAGTCCGTCCGACACGGTGATCACGTGTACGCTGACGGTCGAGCATGCATCGAAGCGGATGTTCTGTACGATTCGCGATCAGGGGTACGGCATCGCGCCGGAAGATCAGCGGCATCTGTTCGAGCGTTTCAAGCGATTCCATGCGGGCGAGCGGCCCGAAATCTCGGGCTCGGGGCTCGGCATGGCATTCGTGAAGACGGTCGTCACGCGCCACGGCGGCAGCGTGACGGTCGACAGCGAAGTGGGTGTCGGCACCGCGGTGACGGTGTCGCTGCCCGCGATCGACGAGCCGTCCGCCTGACAGGGCCGGGCACGACGGCAGGCATTTGGGGGAAGTCATGAGAAAGGAATGGGCAGCGACCGCGCTCGCGGTGGCGCTGTTGACGGGTTGCGCCGGCGTCACGACCGGCGTGAGCGCGCTCGGGCAGCCGAACGCGTTCGAGTCCGGTTCGCACGACTACGAGCTCGTTCGCACGGCCGCTCAGGCCGACGATGCCGAATACCGGCAGATCGAGACGCTCGTGCGCGACGAGCTCGCGCACCGCGGCTTCGACGCGCAGCCTGGCCAGGCCGCGCGCTACCGGCTGTCGATCGCGTACGCGACGCAGCCGGCGTCGGTCGCGGCGACGGCCGACCAGTGCGGCGCGGCAAGCAGCGCGTGCGTGACCGTCGACGGGCCGGCGCCGTTCGCGCTGCCGTTCGCGGGCAGCGTGTATCGCCACGTGCTGACGCTGCGTTTCGTCGACGCGAAGTCGGGCGCCGACGTCTATCGCGTGTCGGCGTCGATGCGCGACCGCGATGCGGGCACGCAGCAGGCCGCGCCGACGCTCGTGAAGAGCGCGCTCGCGAAGCTGCCGTTCGAGCAGGGCGACGGCTGGCTCGTGAAGACGAAAAAAGACGACGCGGGCGCGATGCCGGGCGTCGTCTCGGTGAAGTCGGCCGCCGCGCGCTGACGCGCCGGCCGTGAGGTGAGGGCGGGCCGCCGCGCAGGCGAGGCCGGCCCGTGCCGCGTTCAGGCAGCCGGTTGCCCGTTGCCGCGCGCGCGCAGATACGCGTCGAACTCGGCGCCGACTTCCGGGTGGCGCAGCGCGAACTCGACCGTCGCCTTCAGGTAGCCGAGCTTGCTGCCGCAGTCGTAGCGCGTGCCCTGATACTTGTAGGCCAGCACCTGTTCGTCGGCGAGCAGCGCCTGGATTGCGTCGGTGAGCTGCAGCTCGCCGCCCGCGCCCGGCTTCAGCGCGCGCAGATGTTCGAAGATCCGCGGCTTCAGGATGTAGCGGCCGACCACGCCGAGGTTCGACGGCGCGACTTCCGGCGCCGGCTTCTCGACGATCGCCGACATCTTGACGATCGATTCTTCCCACTCCTTGCCGTCGACGATGCCGTACGACTTCGTCTCCGACGGCGGGATCTCCTCCACGCCGATCACCGAGCTGTGATAGTGGTCGAACACGTCGACCATCTGCTTCATCACGGGCGGGTTGCCGTCGAGCAGGTCGTCGGCGAGGATCACCGCGAACGGGTTGTCGGCGACGAGCTTCTCCGCGCACAGCACCGCATGGCCAAGGCCGAGCGCTTCCGGCTGGCGCACGTAGAAGCAGTCGACATGGCTCGGCTTGATGCTGCGCACGAGCTCGAGCAGTTTCTCCTTGCCGCGCGCCTCGAGTTCGGCCTCGACTTCGTACGACTTGTCGAAGTGGTCCTCGATCGCGCGCTTGCTGCGCCCGGTCACGAAGATCATCTCCGTGATGCCCGCGGCGATTGCTTCCTCGACGGCGTACTGGATCAGCGGCTTGTCGACGACGGGCAGCATTTCCTTCGGGCTCGCCTTCGTTGCCGGGAGGAACCGCGTGCCGAGACCGGCAACGGGGAATACCGCCTTGGTGACTTTCAACATGATCGAACCTTTATTCCTGTAATCGACTTGTCAGACAGTCTTATGTTCACGTTCCGATTATAGTGAACGCAAACGACCTTACCGTTTGTTACGCAGGCAACCGATCGAGCTGAGCGCGCAGTTTTTCCAGCGTGCTCTGGAATTCGGCGACACGCTTCTGCTCCTGTTCGACCACGGCCGGCGGCGCTTTCGCGACGAACGCCTCGTTGCCGAGCTTCGCGTTGCACTTCGCGATTTCGCCCGTCAGGCGCGCGATTTCCTTCGACAGGCGCTCGCGTTCGGCCGCGACGTCGATTTCCACTTTCAGTACCAGCTTGTTCGGGCCCACGATCGCGATCGGCGCGCCGTGCGCGGCCTGGTCGAGCGTCGCTTCGTCGGCCAGGATCTGCACTTCCGACAGGCGGGCGAGGGCCTGGACGTACGGCGCGAACGAGCGCAGGCGCTCGGCGTCGCCGGCCGCGAGCAGCGGCACCTTGGTCGCCGGCGACAGGTTCATCTCGCCGCGCAGGTTGCGGCACGCGTCGACGATCGCCTTCAGGTCGGCCGCCCATTGCTCCGACGCCTCGTCGATCTTCTGCAGGTTCGCGACCGGATACGCCTGCATCATCAGCGACGCTTCGCCTTCGGCCTTGCCTTGCGGATAACGGCCGGCGAGCGGCGCGACCTTCTGCCAGAGCGCTTCGGTGATGAACGGGATGATCGGGTGCGCGAGACGCAGCACCGTTTCCAGCACGCGCAGCAGCGTGCGACGCGTCGCACGCTGCTGTTCCGGCGTGCCGTTCTGGATCTGCACCTTCGCGAGTTCGAGGTACCAGTCGCAGTACTCGTCCCACACGAATTTGTAGATGCTGGTGGCGATGTTGTCGAAGCGGTAATCGGCGAAGCCCTTCGCGATGTCGGCCTCGGTGCGCTGCAGGAGCGACACGATCCAGCGGTCGGCCGCCGAGAAGTCGAGGTAGCCGCCGGGGCCGCAGTCGCCCGCGCCGCACACTTCCGGCTTGTCGGCGCCGCAGTCGTGGCCTTCGCAGTTCATCAGCACGAAGCGCGTCGCGTTCCACAGCTTGTTGCAGAAGTTGCGATAGCCTTCGCAGCGCGCGAGGTCGAAGTTCACGTTGCGGCCGAGCGTCGCCATCGACGCCATCGTGAAGCGCAGCGCGTCGGTGCCGAATGCGGCGATGCCGTCCGGGAATTCCTTGCGCGTCTTCTTCTCGATGGTGGCTGCCTGCTTCGGGTTCATCAGGCCCGTCGTGCGCTTCGCGACCAGCGTTTCGAGGTCGATGCCGTCGACGATGTCGATCGGGTCGAGCGTGTTGCCCTTGCTCTTCGACATCTTCTGGCCTTCCGCGTCGCGCACGAGGCCGTGCACGTAGACGGTGTGGAACGGCACCTTGCCGGTGAAGTGCGTCGTCATCATCACCATCCGGGCGACCCAGAAGAAGATGATGTCGAAGCCGGTGACGAGCACCGACGACGGCAGGAAGTGCTGCAGTTCAGGCGTGTCGTTCGGCCAGCCGAGCGACGAGAACGGCACGAGCGCCGACGAGAACCACGTGTCGAGCACGTCCTCGTCGCGCTTCAGCGCGCCGGCATAGCCCTTCGCGGCGGCCTGCGCGCGGGCTTCTTCCTCGTTGCGCGCGACGAACACCTCGCCGTTTTCGCCATACCATGCGGGAATCTGGTGCCCCCACCACAGCTGGCGCGAGATGCACCAGTCCTGGATGTTCTCGAGCCATTGATAGTAGGTGGTCGTCCAGTTTTCCGGCACGAACTTGATCTGGCCGTTTCGCACGACGTCGAGCGACGTTTCGGTGATCGACTTGCCCGGGTTGAACGTGCCTTCCGGTGCCGGCTTCGTCATCGCGACGAACCACTGGTCGGTCAGCATCGGCTCGATCACGACGCCGGTGCGGTCGCCGCGCGGCACCATCAGCTTGTGCGGTTTGACGGAGTCGAGGAAACCCTCTGCATCGAGGTCGGCGACGATCGCTTTGCGCGCGTCGAAGCGGTCGAGGCCGCGATACTGCTCGGGGCCGTTGTCGTTGATCTTCGCGTCGAGCGTCAGGATCTCGATCGGCGCGAGGTTGTGGCGCAGGCCGACCTGGTAGTCGTTGAAGTCGTGCGCGGGCGTGACCTTCACGACGCCCGTGCCGAACTCGCGGTCGACGTAGTCGTCGGCGATCACCGGAATCTCGCGGCCCGTCAGCGGCAGCGTGACGAGCTTGCCGATCAGGTGCGCGTAGCGCTCGTCTTCCGGATGGACCATCAGCGCGACGTCGCCGAGCATCGTTTCCGGGCGCGTGGTCGCGACGGTCAGCGAACCCGAACCGTCGACGAGCGGGTAGCGGATGTGCCACAGGTGGCCGTTTTCCTCTTCGCTCGCGACCTCGAGATCCGACACCGCGGTGAGCAGCACCGGATCCCAGTTCACGAGGCGCTTGCCGCGGTAGATCAGGCCCTGTTCGTAGAGCGTGACGAACACGTCGCGCACGGCGGCCGACATCTTGTCGTCCATCGTGAAATATTCGCGCGACCAGTCGGTCGACGCGCCGAGACGACGCACTTGGCCGGTGATCGTCGAACCGGACTGCTGCTTCCACTCCCACACGCGCTCGACGAACTTCTCGCGGCCGAGGTCATGGCGCGATACGCCCTGTGCGTCGAGCTGGCGCTCGACGACGATCTGGGTCGCGATCCCCGCGTGGTCGGTGCCGGGCACCCACAGCGTGTTCTCGCCGAGCATCCGGTGGTAACGGGCGAGGCCGTCCATGATCGTCTGGTTGAACGCGTGGCCCATGTGCAACGTGCCGGTGACGTTCGGCGGCGGCAGCTGGATCGCGAAATCGGGGCGTGCCGGATCGAATGCCGGTGCGGCATAGCCGCGTTTTTCCCACTCCGGCCCCCATTGGGACTCGATGGTGTGGGGCTCGAAACTCTTCGCAAGCGTGCTGTCGCTCATGGTTGGAAATCTGCCGAAAAATGCGTGAATTGGATGCCGAATCTGACAATTATAAATGGATGCACATCGGCCAGCCATCGCTTGCCCGGGCGGGCGGGTCGCGGGGGCGCCGCAACGCGGGCGATGGCAGGCGTCGGAACGGATCGGAAACGGCATCGCGCGGCCGACTTATAATGGCGGGTCCGCATTTTTCTCGCACGTCCGCTGCCGCTCCATGCCCGATCTGCTCGCCAATCTGAACCCTGAACAATACGCCGCCGTCACGCTGCCGAACGAACCGGCGCTGATCCTCGCGGGGGCGGGCAGCGGCAAGACCCGCGTGCTGATCACGCGCATCGCGTGGCTGATCCAGCAGGGCTACGCGTCGCCGGCCACCGTGCTTGCCGTCACCTTCACGAACAAGGCCGCGCGCGAAATGATGGCGCGCCTGTCGGCGATGATGCCGATCGACACGCGCGGCATGTGGATCGGCACGTTCCACGGGCTGTGCAACCGGATGCTGCGCACGCACTGGCGCGACGCCGGCCTGCCGCAGACCTTCCAGATCCTCGACACGGCCGACCAGTTGTCGGCGATCAAGCGGCTGATGAAGGCGGCGAATGTCGACGACGAAAAATATCCGCCGAAGAACGTCCAGTACTTCATCAACAACGCGAAGGAGCAGGGGCTGCGTCCCGACAAGGTCGACGCGTCCGACAACTTCAACCGCAAGTTCGTCGAGCTCTACCAGGCGTACGACCAGCAGTGCCAGCGCGAGGGTGTCGTCGACTTCCCCGAGCTGCTGCTGCGCTGCTACGAGCTGCTCGCGTACAACGCGCCGCTGCGCGCGCACTACCAGGCGCGCTTCAAGCACATTCTCGTCGACGAGTTCCAGGACACCAACAAGCTGCAGTACGCGTGGCTCAAGATGCTCGCGGGCGGCGAGAACGCGATCTTCGCGGTGGGCGACGACGACCAGTCGATCTACGCGTTCCGCGGTGCGAACGTCGGCAACATGCGCGACTTCGAAGACGAATTCCGCGTGCGCAACCTGATCAAGCTCGAGCAGAACTACCGGTCGCACGGCAACATCCTCGACGCGGCGAACCAGCTGATCTCGAACAACTCGCATCGCCTCGGCAAGAACCTGCGCACCGACGCCGGCCACGGCGAGCCCGTACGCGTGTACGAGGCGAGCACCGATGCGCAGGAGGCCGGCTGGATCGTCGAGGAGATCCGCTCGCTGATCAACACCGGGATGTCGCGCAGCGAGGTTGCCGTGCTGTATCGCAGCAACGCGCAGTCGCGTGCGATCGAGCACACGCTGATGACGTCGGGCATCCCGTATCGCGTGTATGGCGGTCTGCGCTTCTTCGAGCGCCAGGAAGTGAAGCACGCGCTCGCGTACCTGCGCCTGATCGACAACCCGAACGACGACACCGCGTTCGTGCGAGTCGTGAATTTCCCGACGCGCGGGATCGGCGCGCGCTCGATCGAGCAGCTCGCGGACGCGGCGCGCCTGTACGACTGCTCGATGGCTGCGGCGATTCCGTACGTCACCGGCAAGGCCGGCACGAGTCTCGGCGCGTTCGCAAACCTCGTCGCGAAGATGCGCGCCGAGACGCAGCAGATGAGCCTGCCGGAGACGGTCGAATACGTCGTGCGCGCGAGTGGCCTCGCCGATTTCTACCAGGGCGAGCGCGAAGGCCAGGACCGCCTCGAGAACTTGCAGGAACTCGTGAACGCGGCCACCGCGTTCGTCAGCGAGGAAGGTTACGGGCTCGATGCGCCGGCCCGCTCGATTCCGCTGCGCGCGGGCGCGATCGCGGCGCCGGAGCTCGGCGTGGACGCGGACGATGCGACGGTCGACGTGCTCGATCCGGCGCCGCTCGGCGACCCCGCGCAGAATCCCGACACGATGACGCCGCTCGCGGGCTTCCTGTCGCACGCGTCGCTGGAAGCCGGCGACAACCAGGCGCAGGCTGGCCAGGACGCGGTGCAACTGATGACGGTGCACGCGGCGAAGGGTCTCGAATTTTCGGCCGTGTTCATCACCGGCCTCGAGGAAGGGCTGTTCCCGCACGAGAACAGCGTGCTCGAATCGGACGGCCTCGAGGAAGAGCGGCGGCTGATGTACGTCGCGATCACGCGCGCGAAGGAGCGGCTCTACCTGTCGTTCGCGCAAAGCCGGATGCTGCACGGCCAGACGCGCTACAACGTGCGCTCGCGCTTTTTCGACGAATTGCCGGAGCACGTGCTGAAGTGGCTCACGCCGAAGGTCGAGGCGGGTTCGCGCTGGGGCGGCCGCTCGGACAACGCCGGCTGGGGGCGCGACTGGTTCGCGCGGCCGGGCGGCGGCAGTCGCGAGCAGGTCGTCGATGCGGCGGTCTCCGCGCCGCTGCCGGCGTTCGCGAACAAGCAGCGCGCGGCCGACACCGGCTTCCGCATCGGCCAGCAGGTATTCCATACCAAGTTCGGCGAGGGGACGGTCACCGCGCTCGAAGGCAACGGCGCCGATGCGAAGGCGCAAGTGAAGTTCAAACGGCACGGCGAGAAATGGCTCGCGCTGGCGGTCGCCAAACTGCAGGCGGTGGAATGATGAGCATCGACATGGTTGAAACGGTATCGACGCGTCCGCTCGGCATTCTGGCCGCGCTGCCCGAGGAACTCGGCGACCTGATCGTCGCGATGCGCGCCGACGGCGTGATGAAGACGATCACGCTCGGCCGCCGCGATTATCACGTCGGCACCGTGCACGGCGCGGCCTGCGTCGTCACGCTCGCGCGGGTCGGCAAGGTCGCGGCCGCCGCGACGGTCAGCGCGCTGATTCACGTGTTCGGCGTGTCCGGCATCGTCTTCACCGGCGTCGCCGGCGGCGTGTCGCGCACGGTGCGCGTCGGCGACGTCGTCGTCGCCGATCTGCTGCTGCAGCACGATCTCGATGCGTCGCCGCTGTTTCCGCGCTACGAGGTGCCGCTGCTCGGCATCACGCGGTTCGCGACCGATGCGGCGCTGACGGCTCGCCTGAAGGCCGCATGCACGCTGTTCGTCGCCGAGGAGGGCGCGCGGTTCGCCGAGCGTTTCGGGCTGGCGGGTGCGACGCTGCACGGCGGGCTGATCATCAGCGGCGACCGCTTCGTGTCGAGCGAGCGGGAAGTCGTCGCGCTGCGCGACGCGCTGCCGGACGCGCTCGCGGTCGAGATGGAAGGCGCGGCGATCGCGCAGGTGTGCGCCGAGCACGACGTGCCGTTCGCCATCGTGCGCACGATCTCCGATACGGCCGACGATCATGCGACGCAGTCGTTCTCGCACTTCCTGTCGGCGATCGCGAGCAACTATTCGTCCGGCATCCTCAAGCGTTTCCTGACGCTGCATGCGACGACGGCGGCCTGAAGCCGCCGTCGTACTTTCCCTTCGAATCGGTCGACCGGCCGCGGCACACATGCCGCGGCCGGTTCGTCACGCCTTCTTGCGCCGGCTGCTTTCGAGGTTCGGCAGGAACACCGTCAGCACGCCGATCAGCGGCAGGAACGAGCACACCTTGTAGACGAACGTGATGCTCGTCGCATCCGCGAGCTGGCCGAGCACGGCGGCACCCACGCCGCCCAGGCCGAACGCGAAGCCGAAGAACAGGCCCGCGACCATTCCGACCTTGCCGGGCATCAGCTCCGTCGCGTAGACGAGGATCGCGGCGAACGCCGACGCCAGCACGACGCCGATGATCACGCTCAGCACGCTCGTCCAGAACAGGTTCGCGTACGGCAGCAGCAGCGTGAACGGCGCGACACCGAGGATCGACACCCAGATCACGTACTTGCGGCCGATCCGGTCGCCGACCGGCCCGCCGATCAGCGTGCCGGCCGCGACTGCCGCGAGAAACACGAACAGGTGGATCTGCGCGGCCTGCACCGACAGGTGGAACTTGTCGATCAGGTAGAACGTGAAATAGCTGTTGATGCTCGCGAGGTAGAAGTACTTCGAGAAGACCAGCAGCACCAGCACGCCGATCGCGGCGAGCACGCGGCCCTGCGACAACGTCGGATGGCCGGCCGCTGCGGCCTTTTTCTTCATCGACGGATGCTTCTTGTACCAGTGGCCGATCTGCGTGAGGACGACCATCGCGACGAGCGCGGCTGCCGAGAACCACGCGATGCTGTGCTGGCCGTGCGGAATGATCACCAGCGCGGCGAGCAGCGGCCCGAGTGCCGAGCCGGCGTTGCCGCCGACCTGGAACAGCGACTGCGCGAGCCCGTGCTGGCCGCCCGATGCCATCCGCGCGACGCGCGACGATTCCGGATGGAACACCGACGAGCCGCAGCCGACCAGCGCCGCCGCCGCCAGCAGCGTCGGGAAGTTCTGCGCGGCCGACATCAGCAGCAGCCCCGCGAGCGTGAAGCCCATCCCGACCGGCAGCGAATACGGCTTCGGCCGCTTGTCCGTGTACAGGCCGACGAGCGGCTGCAACAGCGACGCGGTGATCTGGTAGGTCAGCGTGATCAGGCCGATCTGCGCGAACGACAGCGCGAACTGGCTCTTGAGCATCGGATAGATCGCGAGGATCAACGACTGGATCATGTCGTTGAGCATGTGCGAGAAGCTGATCGCGCCGAGCACGGGGTAGACGGTACGCGGAGCGGGTGGGGCAGACGGCTGGGCTGCGGCTGTCGCGCCGGCGCCCGTATCGAGGCTGGTTTCCATGTGAGCTGAGCGAGTTGAGGTGGCGGGACGCGCTCTGATGGGGATCGGCGCGTTCGATTCGTTGTTGCGTCAAAGAAGTCTAATGTGGCGTATCGAGAATGTCAGGCCAAGTTTTGTCGCGATTCGGACATTGTTGTGACGATTCGGCCATGACGCCGTTTTTTGGCCAGGTATAACGCTGCGGCGCGTCCGGCTTTCGTCGGGCCGCGCGGGACGGGATCGGTGTTTGCCCGGACTCAAGGCGCGCCGATGGCGGCCGTAGAAGGACAAATGACATCACAGTGCGGCACCGGCCACGAGCCGGGCGAGCGCAGGGCGCGCGGCATGGCGGGCCAGCGCGGGAATGCCGGCCGCCGGAACCGACCTTTCCGGCGGCATGATCAATACGGGGATATATCGATGAAAGCAGCTTCATTGCATCCGCGGCCGGTTGCGGCCGCCGCCGCATCCGACGCAGCCGCCAGGCCAGCCGCACGGCGTGCGCGCGCAGCCCGGCGCGAATCCCGGCCGTGGACGGTCAAGGCGACGTTGCGCGCCGCGTTCGCGATCCTGCTGGCCGGCACGCTCGCGATCGGTGTGTTTTCGCTGTGGCAGATCAGCCGGCTGAACGCATCGATTGCGTCGGTCTACGAGCAGGGGCACGTCGCGAGCCGGGCGGCGGAGGAGGTGCGCGCCGAGGTGCTGCGCGCGAGCCGCGCGCAGAAGATGCTGCTGACCGCCACCACCGCGAAGGAGCGCGACGACTTGGGCGCGGAGGTCGGCGCGGGGCTCGCGTCGATCGGCCAGGCGCTCGCGACGCTTCAGCGGTACGCGGATCCGGCCGATGCGGACGATTCCGCGCGACTGCGCGCATTCTCGATGGCGGTCGGCACGTGGAGCGGCCATTTGCGCGATTTCGTCGCGCTCGTGCAGGCGCAGCCGCTCGACCTGTCGCAGATGAACTGGCAGGTCGGCACGCAGGACGTGTCGCTGCTGGTCGAAACCGGCAAGCTCGAGAAACTCGTCGCGATGCTCGTGAAGACGCGCGGCGCGAAGTCGAAGGCGACGCTCGATGCGTCCGCAACGATCTTCTCGTCGTCGTTCGCGATGATCGCGGCGATGACGGCTGCGCTGATCGTGCTGGCGATCGCGATTGCCGAAGGGGTCGTGCGCCGCCTCGCGTCGCAGCTCGGCGGCGAGCCCGCGGAGGCGAAGGCGATCGCCGCCGACATCGCGCGCGGCGACCTCGCACGGCCGATATCGCTCGGCCGGCACGACCGCGACAGCATGGTGCGTGCGCTGTCCGACATGCAGACCGGGCTCGCGGCGACCGTTGGCGAGATCGCCGTCAGCGCCGAGGCGATCGCGGCCGCGTCCGGCGAGATATCGACCGGCAACCTCGACCTGTCGCGGCGCACCGAGCAGCAGGCCGTCGCGCTCGAGCGCACCGCGGCCAGCATGGAGGAACTCACGTCGACGGTGCGGCAGAACGCCGAGAACGCGCGGCAGGCGAGCGCGCTCGCGGCCAATGCGTCGGCCGTCGCGGAGGCGGGCGGCGAAGTCGTCGGACGCGTGGTCGCGACGATGAGCGAGATCGACGACAGCGCGAAGAACATTCGCGACATCATCGGCACGATCGAGGGGATCGCGTTCCAGACCAACATTCTCGCGTTGAACGCCGCGGTCGAGGCGGCGCGCGCGGGTGAGCAGGGACGCGGTTTTTCGGTGGTCGCGGGCGAGGTGCGGCTGCTCGCACAGCGCGCGGCGACCGCGGCGAAGGAGATCCGTGGGCTGATCGGCGCATCGGTCGAGCGCGTCGCGAACGGCGCCGCGCTCGCGCACGATGCGGGCCGCACGATGAACGACGTGGTGCGGGCGGTCAAGCGCGTGACCGACATCATCGGCGAAATTTCCGCGGCGTCGGACGAGCAGAGCGCGGGGATCGACGAGATCGGCCGCGCCGTCACGCAGATGGATGCCGGCACGCAGCAGAACGCGGCGCTCGTCGAACAGGCGGCCGCCGCAGCGAACGCGCTGGACGAGCAGGCGCAGGCGCTCAAGTCGCTGGTCGGACGCTTTCGGCTCGCGGCCTGAGCGTCGCATCGTCCCACTCCGTTGCGGGCCGTCCTGCCCGCGACGCGCAGGCCGGCGGGCTGCTGTCGATCGGTGACAAACCCGGCAGTCGGCCCGCGCGCAATCCCTTACAATGCGCCTCCACATAGCGGGGGGCCAGAACCCGCGGCGCATGCGCATCGTCTCCGGTGCGACCGCACGCCGAGCGGGTCACAACAATGACGATGACGATTTACCTGACGGGATACCTGTGGATGCTCGCGTCCGCGGCGATCGGCATGCGCACGCGCGTGGCCGCGTGGCGATGGCTCGCGGCGGGCATCGCGCCGGCCGCCGCGTTCGCCGTGCTGCGTGGCCGGACGGGCACCGACACGGCGATCTACCTCGACATCATTACCGGCATCTGGAGCGGCAACCTGAAGGTCGTGCCGCGCACGCTCGAACCGGGTTTCGTCTGGCTCGTGCGCGCGCTCGCGTGGCTCGGGCACGATCCGCACATCGCGATGGCGATCCTGTCGCTGCTGGTCGTCGTCGCGTGCGTCGCCGCGTTCGGCCGGAGCGCCGAGGACGCATGCGTGTTCGCCACGCTGATCTTTCCGCTGTTCTTCTACGACATGGCGATGAGCGGCGTGCGCTACGGCGTCGCGTTCTGTGTCGCGAAGCTCGCATCGGACGCATGGGCGCGCAGGCGGCACGGCGCGTCGTTCGCGTTCGCGGCCGCGGCGACCGCGATGCACGTGTCGGCGGCGCTGCTTGTCGTGCTGCTGCAGGTCCGACGGTTGCGCCTGCTGCGCTATGCGGGGCTGGCGGTCGCGATCGGCGGCGTGCTGTTCGCGATGCATCACGACGCGCTGCTCGCGAAGGTCGGCCTGTATGCGGCGTTCACGCCGCCCGCGCAGATGTCGGGCGGAGCACCGCTCGTGCTTGCGTTGCTGACGCTCGCCGCCGGCTGGATGCTGCTGGCGCGCATGCCGCGCACGCTCGTGTTCCTGTTCGTCTGCGAGATCGCGAGCTTCGCGCTCGCGCGGATCAGCTATGCGGGGCTGCGTTTCCAGTGGCTCGTGCTGTTCGCGATGGGCTGTCAGTTCGTGCCGCTGCAGCACGTGCCGGGGATCCGACGCCGGCACGTGATCGTCGCGTTGGTCGTCATCGGCGCCGTCGGCTTCGCGATGCGACTGCGCAACATGCTCGGCGAATACGGGCTCGGCCCGTCGCCGTTCCTGCCTTACCGGTTCTTCTGGGAATGACGCGGCCGGGCGGGGCGCCGCCCGGCCAGCGTTTCATCACGACTTTTTCTGCTTGTCCGGATCGATGATGACCGTGCAGGTCGTGCCCGCCGACAGCACCACGTCGGCCGGCACTTCGTCGATGCGGATGCGCACCGGCACGCGCTGCGCGAGGCGCACCCAGTTGAAGGTCGGATTCACGTCCGCGACGAGGTCGCGGCTTTGCGGGTTGTCGCGATCGTAGATGCCGCGCGAGATGCTCTCGACGTGGCCCTTCATCACGCCGCCGCTCATCAGCCGCATCTCGGCCGGTGCGCCGACCTTCACGCGCGGCAGCTTGGTTTCCTCGAAGTAGCCGTAGACCCAGAACGAATGGCTGTCGACGATCGCGAGCTTCGCCTGGCCGGCCACCGCGTAGTTGCCTTTGAACGTCTGCAGGTTCGTGATGTAGCCGTCGACCGGCGCGACCACGCGCGTGCGTTCGAGATTGAGCTTCGCGGCGTCGAGTGCGGCGATCGCCTGCTGGTACTGCGCGTCGGCGCTCGATGCGCTGTGCGCGGCGTTCTCGCGGTTTTCCTTCGACACGACGAGCGCGTCGAGGTCGGCACGGCGGGCCGCGTCGTCGCGGCGCATCTGCAGTTCCGCGCGGCGGGCGGCGACGGCCGCCTGCGCCTGCTCGACCGCGATCTGGTAGTGCGACGGGTCGATCTGCATGATCAGGTCGCCCTTTTTCACGAGCTGGTTGTCATGCACGGGCAGTTCGACGATCGCGCCCGACACGTCCGGCGCGACGTTGACGATCTCGGCACGGACGCGCCCGTCGCGCGTCCAGGGATCGTCCATGTAGTGCACCCACAGCGAGCGCCCGATCAGGATCGCGACGAGAAGGATGACGGCGGTCGCGACGAAGCCGAAGAGTTTTCTGAGAATCATGATGGTTCGGAATCAACGGTAAACGGCAAGACTCAGTCCGCCGCAAATGCAGACGAGAAGGCACGCGCGGAACAGCGACGGGTGCCAGACGAGACGGTAGAGGCCCGTGTAGGCGAGCAGGCGGTCGACGGCCCAGGTCGCCAGCGCGCCCAGGACGAACATCAGGACCACCGTGGGCATGTAGGCATCGAGAATGGCGATTTCACGCGGCATCATGACGAGGCTCCTTGTTGGGGACGCACGGGGCGGTTGCGGTTGAGCGGCTCGAGCGGCGATTCCGGATCGAGCAGCGCCGTGCGTACGAAATGCAGATGACTCAGGATGCGCTGCAGCCGATGGCGCTCCTCGCGCGACGGCGTGAACGCATCGAGCGTCTGCCGGGTCGCGTCGATCGCGGCGTTGACCGCGTCGAGCGTCGCGTCGAAGCGCGCCGCGTCCGGCTTGCGGAACAGCGCGGACAGCGCGGTGCGCATCGTCTCGATCGCGCGTCGCCACGGCGTCGTCGGCGCATAGCGCGGGTCGGACGGCAGCGTCGCCAGCTCGGTGCGCAGGTCGAGCGCCGCGTTGCCCGTCTCCAGCACCGCGAACATCCAGCGCAGCGCGTCGCGCTGCACGTCGGGCTGGTCGGCCGACAGCGTGTGCGCCTGATACATCAGGTCGCGCGCGCCGCTCTCGAAGCGCGTGCGCAGTCCGGCAAGCCGTGCGTGGCATGCGGCGACCACCTGATGGCGCAGGTCGGCGAACAGCCGCTTCTTGAGCCACGGCGCGGTCGGCGGAAACAGCACCGCGAACGCGATCGCCGAGACGAGCATCGACAGCACCAGCGCGAGCGCATCGTTCATGAAGCTCATCGGGTCGTAGTGCGTGATGTTGTCGGGGCCGGCGAGGAAGCTGAAGAAGATCAGGTAGCCCATCCCGTAGCCCGCGAGCTTCGGCTTCATCGTCATGAAGATGCCGATCGCGAGCAGCGGCGCGAGGGCCGCGCACAGCAGCGGGAAGCCGTCGATGTGCGGGTAGATGCCGAACGTCAGCAGGAAGCCCGTGCAGACGGCCAGCGCGGTACCCATGCCCATCTGCGCGGACATCGCGGTCGGCCGCGGTGTCGACGACGCGAGCGCGCAGGTGGCCGCGGCCGTCAGCGTCATCGTGACGCCGCTTGGCCACGCGGTCTCGATCCAGAACCAGCCGAGCACCAGGATCACGGTCGCGGTGCGAATCGCCGCGATCACCATCGCCGTCGCGTTGGTGCGCGGCTCGTAGCGCTCGATCCAGCGTTCGCGCTCGTGCGTCGCGGTCGACAGCGACGCATAGGTCGCCGCGTATTCGTGCAGGTCCGTGATGAAGCGGTACAGCAGCTCGGTGGCCGTGTCGAAGTCGAGCAGCGGAAAATCCGGCTGCGTCTCGAGCGCGGCGCGCGTCGCGCGAATGCGGCGCGGCAGCGCGTCGCGCCACGCGAGCAGCTGTTCGGCCGCGAGCGCGGCGTCGGCCGACGAGCGCACCGGTTCGCCATTGCGCGTCAGAAGCGGCGCGATCTCGCGGAAGTACGGCTCGATCGCATCGATTGCGGCCTGCGCGCCGGCCGCGCGCAGCCGGTTCATCAACTGATGCAGCGCGTGAAAGCGGCTCGATACGCTCATGAACTCGCTGTTCAGACGCGCGAGGCGGCCGCTGCGCATCCGCGTGTCCGGATCCTCGAACACGGCCATGCTGCGTGCCGCTTCGAAGCCCACCACGTCCGCGACGAAGCGCGTATGGATGGTTTCGATGTGCGCGCGGTCGAGCTGGCCCGACAGCGCCGCCGCGACGTAGTCGACGAAGCTGCTGAAGCGCTTGCGTACCGTCGTGCGCATCTGCTCGCCGGTGTACTGCGGAAACACCAGCGCGCTGACGACGCCTGCCGACACGATCCCGACCATGATCTCGGCGACCCGCGTCATCGCGCTCATGAACGCGCCGTCCGGGTGTTGCGATGCCGGCAGGCCGATCAGCGCGGTCGTGTAACCGGCGAGCAGGAAGCCGTAGCTGCGGAAGTTGCGGTTGCGCGCGGCGCCGGCCGTGCACAGCGCGACCCACAGCGCGACGGCCAGCAGGAACAGCTGCGGCTGCTGCGGGAACAGCCCGACGAACGTGAGCGTCGCGATCAGCCCGAAGATCGTGCCGGCGACCCGGTAGAAGCTCTTCGCGAGCACCGCGCCGCTTTGCGGCTGCATCACGATGAACACCGTGGTCATCGCCGTCTTCGGCGCCGGCAGGTCGAGCCGCATCGACACGCCGGTCGCGATGAACGCGGCAAGCAGTGCCTTGAACAGATAGAGCCACGCGGCGCCGTCGCTGCGGGCCCAGTCGCCGAACGCGGCGGACCAGGCCGCGAGCGGGCCGGCGGCATGTGTGGAAGCGGGGGAGGAGGCGGACATGGCGGTCGCTCCGCGTTACCGTGCGGCCGGCGCGGCGGTCGCGGCGGCGGTTGCGACCTGCGCGGGCCGGACGGCGGCCACGGCGGGCTTCGCACCCGATGCGGTGGCCGGCGCGGCGGCGCTCGCGGCGGATTCGTCGTGCGGCGGATGGCCGGCCTGAACGTCCGTTTCCGGCTCGACGCCGCCGCCGAGCGCAGCCATCAGCTGCGCGTGCGCGGCGAGGCGCTCCGCGTCGATGCGGGCTGCCGTCTCCTGCGCGCGCAGCAGCTGCTGTTGCGCGACCAGCACGTTCACGTAATCGGTCAGGCCGCGGCGGAAGCCTTCGCGCGACAGCTGGTAGCTGCGGTCGTTGGCGGCCACCGAGCGCGCGGCGTCCTTCTTCTGCGTATCGAGCGAGCGGATCCGCACGACCTGGTCGGCGATGTCCTTGAGCGCGCCGACGACTGTCTGGTTGTAGCGCTCGACGGCCTGGTCGTAGCCGGCGTCGGCCGCGCCGAGTTGCGCGCGCAGGCGACCGCCTTCGAAGATCGGCAGCGACAGCGCGGGGCCGGCCGTCCAGCCGCCGTTCATCGCGCGCAGGAAGTCGGTGAACGGCGCGGTCACGCCGAAGCCGCCGACCGTCGCGAGCAGATCGATGTTCGGGTAGAACGCGGCTTTCGCGACATCGATGCCCCGTGCCTGCGCGTCGACCGTCCAGCGGGCCGCGACGACGTCCGGGCGGCGGCCGAGCAGGTCGGCCGGCATCGCGGACGGCAAGCCGGCCGGCGCGTCGAGCGACAGGCTCGGCCGCTTGATCGCATCGCCGGCGCCCGGGCCCTTGCCCGCGAGCGCGGCGAGTTGGTGGCGCGCGAGCTGGATCGCTTCTTCATAGCTGTCGATCTGGCGCTCGTAGTCGGGCAGCGTCGATTCGGCCTGGCTGACTTCGAGCTGCGTGCCGAGGCCGGCCTGCAGGCGCTTGCGCGCGAGATCGGCCAGCGAGCGCTGGCGTTCGAACGTTTCGTGCGCGAGATCGAGCAGCGCGTAGTTCATCGACATGCCGACATACGCGCGCACGACGTTGACCTCGAGCTCGAGCTTGGCCGCCCGTGCGTCGGCCGCGGTTGCATGCGCGGTGTCGAGCGCGCGCTCGGTCGCGTTCTTGTCCTTGCCCCACAGGTCGAGGTGGTACGACAGGCCGAGCGTGCCGGTGTTGTTCCACGTGTCGGTGTCGGCGAGCGGTCCGGGCCCGTAGTACACGTTGTCGGGCCAGTGCTGGCGCATCAGCGACAGGTTGCCGTTGATCTGCGGCAGTTCCGCCGAACGGGCCACGCGGGCCATCGCCTGTGCTTCGCGCACGCGGGCCTCGGCGGCCGCGAGGGTGGGGTTGCCGGCCTGCGCGGCGGCGATCCACGCGTCGAGTTGCGGGTCGCGGTACGCGCGCCACCAGTCGGACGCGGGCCAGCCCGCGTCGTGGTCCGCCGCGCGGATGGCGGCACCGGCATCGAGCGTGTTCGCTTCGATGCGCGCGGACTGCGGCTTGTTGTCGCCCATGCTCGCGCATCCGGCCATTATTAATGAGACTGCAAGAACCGCCAGTGCCAGCGTCCCTTTTGTTGCCGGAGACCGCACGATTTTCTCCCTTTCGGATATAGATGAGTCGGATGCGATTATATTTTTCAGTGATTCCTGAATAAATGGACAAGGGTGCAAGTCATTTTTACGAATCCTGAGATAATATTTGTTCGCCCCTGTGCAACAATCCCTCCGGATTCAAACGGGTAATGGGATGGATACGTTACAAAACATGCGGGTATTCGTCCGTGTGGTCGACGCGGGAAGCTTTACCGCGGCCGCCCAGCAGATGAATTCGACTACCGCCTATGCATCGCGCGCCGTGTCGGATCTCGAGGCGCACCTCCGCACGCGCCTCCTGAACCGGACGACACGCCGGATCGCGCTGACCGAGGCAGGCGAGCGCTACCTGCAGCGCTGCGAGCAAATCCTCGCGTACGTCGACCAGGCCGAAGCCGAAGCGGGCGACGCGCACGCGCGCCCGTCGGGCAAGCTGAAGGTCCATTGCTTCACGAGCCTCGGGCAGCACTACCTGGTGCCGGCCATCGCCCGCTATCGGCAGCGCTATCCGGACGTGCACGTCGAACTGACGCTCGCGCAGCGGATGCCCGACCTGCTCGACGAGGGGTACGACGTCGCGATCGTCGTGGGCCGCGACCTGCCCGATTCGGGGCTGGTGTCGCAGCGGCTCGGCGAGAGCTACAGCGTCGTGTGTGCGTCGCCGGGCTATGTCGACGCGCACGGCGTGCCGCGGACGCCCGCGGATCTCAAGCAGCACGTCTGTCTCGGGATGGTCGCGCCGGGCTTTCACTTCGACGAGTGGTCGCTGTCGGGGCCGCACGGCGACGAGGTGATTCCGATCACGGCGCCACCGTTCCGCGTGAACGTCGCCGAGGCGCTCGCGGTGGCCGTGCGGGAAGGGATGGGGATCGGCGGGTTGCCGCTCTATTCGGCGATCGGCGGGCTGCGCAGCGGACACATCGTGCGCGTGATGCCCGAATACCGGTCGCACGTGATGAACATCTACGCGCTGTATCCGTCGCGCCAGTACCTCGACGCGAAAATCCGCACCTGGGTCGATTTTCTGCGCGATGAGTTGCCGGCCACGCTCGAAGCCGACGAAGCCGCGCTCGCGCAGTTCACGGCTGCGACATGAGCGCGCGGTCGAGCCCGATCTGACGAGATTTGTCCTTCGCGCAACATTTTTTTACCCTCGGACGGCGGACAGTTTGATACTGTTCAAATCAGAGAGATTTGGATCTGCCCATACCCGGAGTCGCAATGGATACGCAACTGATGATCGGCCTTGGAGTTCTGCTTGGTGCGGCTGCCGCCGCCGCGGCGACGCGCGATCTGCTGCGCGCGATGAAGGCACGGATGAAGCCGGCGCCGGTGCGGGTACGCCCGTCGGCGAACGGATCGCGCCGCGCCGATCGCTGATCGGGCGGCCTTTCGGATCGGGAGGGCCGCATCACGCGGCCGGATGGCCCGGCGCTCAGCCGAGCTCGACCACTCTGTCCCACGCAAACGCGGGATTTTCCAGTTCGCCGGTGCGCCGGTGGATATAGCCGCGCGGGTTGCACACCACGCGCGTGCCGCTGTCGGTCACGTAATCGAATGAAGTATGCGTGTGGCCGTGGATCCACAGGTCCACGGGCGGCCGCACGAGTTCCGCCATGTCCGTGACGAATCCCGCCGACGCCAGGTCTTCCGCGTAACGCTCGGCGAGCGAGCGCAGGTGCGGCGCATGATGGGTGACGACGATCGTGCGGCCGTCGAACGGCGTCGCGAGCCGTGCTTCCAGCCACGCGCGGCCTTGCCGGTGCAGCGCGATCGCGTCGGCCGGCGTGAAATCCCGCTCCGGCGCTTCCGCCGCATGCAGTGCCGCATTGTGCGGCCACGTCACCTGGATCAAGCCCTTGAAATCGAGCATCACACGCATGCCGGCGTCGATCGCGCGTGCGATGCTCGCCTCGTCGGCGCCGAACAGCGAGAAATCGGACCACAGCGTCGTCCCCAGCACGCGAAAGCGCTGTGCCGGATCGACGTACACGCCGTTGTTCAGGTAATGCACGTTGTCGATCGCCTGCGCGGCGTCGCGCATCGCGGTTTCGAGCGCGCCGAATTCCCCGTCGTAGTACTCGTGGTTGCCCGGCACGTAGATCACCGGCACGTCGGGGGCGAACGTTTCGGCGGCCCAGCGCAGGCCTTCCGCGTGATTGTGGATGTCGCCGGCCAGCACGACGAGATCCGCGTCGGCATGTGCGATCGTGTCGGGCTGGTTGCTTTCGAGATGCAGGTCGGACAGGACGCGGACTCTCATGAACATCGCTCCGGGGTGGGGGGCTTCAGCGCAGGACCTTGCCGGGATTCATCAGCCCGCGCGGGTCGAGCGCGGTCTTCAGCGTGCGCATGAGCGCCGTTTCGACCGGCGACTTGTAGCGCTGGGCGTCGTCGATCTTCAACTGGCCGATCCCGTGCTCCGCGCTGATCGTGCCGTGGTGACGGTGCACGTTGTCGTAGACGATGCGATTGATCGGTTTCTGGAATTCCGCGAGGAACGCCTTCGGGTCACCGCCTTCGGGCGTCTGCACGTTGTAGTGCAGGTTGCCGTCGCCGAGGTGGCCGAACGTGACCATCCGCGCGCCCGGCGCGGCTTGCTGGATTGCTGCGTCGGTTTCGTCGATGAAGCGCGCGATCGACGAGATCGGCACCGCGATGTCGTGCTTGATGTTCAGTCCTTCGTCGGCCTGCGCGAGCGGGATGTGTTCGCGCAGGTCCCAGAACGCACGCGACTGCGCGAGATTTTCCGCGACCACCGCGTCGACCACGAGCCCGGCCTCGAACGCCTCTTCCATCAGTTTCTCGAACAGCGCGCGCGCATGCGTTTCGCTCTCGTTGTCCGACAGTTCGAGCAGCACCGTCTGCGCATGCGTGCGGTCGAACGGGTAGCGCAGTTGCGGATAGTGCTTGCCGACGAGCTGCATGCAGAAGTCGGACATCAGCTCGAAGCCGGTCAGCAGCGGGCCGGCCGCGCGCTGCGCGAGCGCGAGGAAGTCGAGCGCCGCGTGCGGCGACTCCAGCGCGGCCAGCGCGGTGACCTGCGCGGCCGGCAGCGGATGCAGCTTCATCACGGCGGCCGTGATGATGCCGAGCGTGCCCTCCGCGCCGATGAACAGGTCGCGCAGGTCGTAGCCCGTGTTGTCCTTGCGCAGACCGCGCAGGCCATCCCAGATCTCGCCCTGCGCCGTCACGACCTCGAGCCCGAGGCACAGCTCGCGCGCGTTGCCGTAGCGCAGCACCGCGGTGCCGCCCGCGTTGGTCGACAGGTTGCCGCCGATCGTGCAGCTGCCTTCGGCGGCGAGGCTCAGCGCGAACAGTCGGCCGCCTTCGCGGGCGCGTGCCTGCACGTCGGCGAGGATCACGCCGGCTTCGACCGTGATCGTGTTGTTGTGCGGATCGAGCGCGCGCACGCGGTTCAGGCGCGCGAGGCTCAGCACGGCCTGGCCGCCGCTTGCGTCAGGCGTCGCACCGCCGGCGAGGCCCGTGTTGCCGCCCTGCGGCACGAGCGCGACGCCATGCGTGTTCGCGAGCCGGACGAGCGCGGCGACTTCGGCCGTATCGGCAGGTTTGAGCACCGCGCACGCGCTGCCTTTGTAGCGGCGGCGCCAGTCGGTCAGGAACGGCTCGGTGTCGTGCGGATCGGTCAGCACGTAGATGGCGCCGATCGCGTCGCGGCAGGCGGATACGAAGGCTTCGGAAGAAATCATCACGTTCGGTCGCGTAAGGGTCAGGACGCGGCGCGCTGCCGCTTCGCCGCGCGCTTGAACGGCGCGACGTACACGAGCGCTGCCACGAAGAAGCCGACGGCGAGCGCGGTCTCGCACCAGCCGAGCGTCGCGGACAACCCGCGGTCGGACATGCCGCGCACGATGCCTTCGGCGAAATAGACGAGGATCAGCATGCTCGCCCACTGCATCGTATAGATGTTACGCCGCCACACGCCGGGCAGCGCGAGCGCGAGCGGCACGGCCTTGAGCATCAGCGCCGAGCCGCCCGGGCGCAGCGGCGCGAGCCACAGTTCCCACGCGAGCGACAACGCGATCAGCGCGACGAGGCACGTGGCCGCGGCCAGCGCGTAGCGCGGCCGGGCGGTGACGGCGGGGCGGGCGGGCGCGTTCATGCGGCTTCGGTGGCCTGGGCGGCGGACAGGGCGGCCGCCGCGCGGGCGAGCCGCACGCCGAGCGCGGCCGCGAGTGCCTTTTCGTCGGCCGACAGCCCTTCGGCCGCGCTGCGATCGTGCTGCGACACGTGCGATGCGCCGTAAGGGGTGCCGCCGGTGCGCGTCGTGCTGAGCGCGGATTCCGTGTACGGGATCCCGACGATCATCATCCCGTGGTGCAGCAGCGGCAGCATCATCGACAGCAGCGTCGATTCCTGGCCGCCGTGCAGGCTGCCGGTCGACGTGAACACGCAGGCCGGCTTGCCGGTCAGCGCGCCCGACAGCCATTGCGGGGTCGTGCCGTCGAGGAAATACTTGAGCGAGGCGGCCATGTTGCCGAAGCGGGTCGGCGAGCCGAGCGCGAGGCCCGCGCATTCCTCGAGGTCGCGGAGTTCCGCGTAGGGCGGGCCGTCGTCGGGGATGTCGGGGGCGGTGGCTTCGCAGACCGTCGAGACGGGCGGCACCGTGCGGATGCGGGCCTGCATGCCGGGCACGCTGTCGATGCCGTTCGCGATCGCGAGCGCGAGATCGCGCGTGGCGCCGTGACGGCTGTAGTAGAGGACGAGAATGTCTTTCATGGGCGGCGGAGCCGCGTGCGGCCGCGCGCATGCCCGGTGCAGTCGGCCCCTGCTGGATCGAGCGGCTATTATAGGGGCTGAAGTCGTCGCGCAGCGCGGCGGCGGCGCGCCATCGCGCGCGCCATCGAGAAGGAGAAGCCGTTTGCCGAAGTTGAGCGTCGATCTCGACACCCTCAAGCGCCTCGCGCAGTTCGCGGCCCGGCGCAGCGCCGAGGATCGCATCCCGCAAGTGGCGGGCAGCCTCACGTTCACGACGATGCTGGCACTCGTGCCGCTCGTGACGGTCGCGTTCGCGCTGTTTACCGCGTTCCCGATGTTCGCATCGTTCCAGATCTCGCTGCAGGGGTTCCTCGCGGATCACCTGATGCCCGCGCAGTTCAACGTCCAGATCTTCAAGTACCTGAACCAGTTCGCGTCGAAGGCCAAGGGGCTGACGACGGCCGGCCTGATCGCGCTCGTCGTCACGTCGGTGATGACGATGATGACGATCGAGTCCGCGTTCAACCTGATCTGGCGGGTGCGCAAGCCGCGGCCGTTCGCGCAGCGCGTGCTCGCGTACTGGGCGCTGATCACGCTCGGGCCCTTGCTGTTTGGCGTGAGCCTGTCGATCTCGTCGTACTTGTTTACGCAGTCGCTGGCGTTCACCGGCGCCGCGCCGTCGACGTCGATCGTCGAATGGCTGCTCGCATTCGTGTCGCTGCCGCTGACCGTGCTCGCGTTCACGTTGCTGTACGTGTATTTGCCGAACTGCACGGTCGCATGGCGCGACGCGGTGATCGGCGGGCTGTTCGCGGCCATCGCGTTCGAGCTCGCGAAGCGCGGCTTCGGCTATTACGTGCGGCGCATTCCGACTTATACGGCCGTATACGGCGCGTTCGCGGCGCTGCCGGTGTTCCTGTTATGGGTGTACCTGAGCTGGTTCATCGCGCTGCTCGGTGCGATGGTGGCGTCCGCGCTGCCGGCGATTCGCGTCGGCCAGTTCCATCGCATCCACTATCCGGGCAGCGACCTGCTCGACGCGCTCGAACTGCTGGCGAGGCTGGCCGAGGCGCGCGCGGTCGGCAAGGCGGGCTATACGGCGATGCGGCTCGCGACCATGTTGCGCTGCGACATGGAAACCGCGCAGCGGCTGCTGCTGACGATGGAGGAGCGGGAATGGATCGCGCGGCTGGAAAGCGGCGAACTCGCGCCGAGCTACATCCTGCTGGCGAATCCGGAGCACCTGACGCTGGCTCAGCTGTTCGACGTGCTCGTGATCGACCGCACGGAGCTGACCTACCAGCTCCAGCGCCGCCGCAGCCACGTCGAAGGGGCGGCATTGCTCGAGGTGCTGTCGAACGACCGGTTCGACGTATCGCTTGCGTCGCTGATCGCCGAGCACCGGCTCGCCGGCGTGCCGCCGGCGGAGACCGTGCCGGGGCCCGTGCCCGGCGGGGCGCCCGACCCGCACGCGCGGCCGCCGAAAACGGCGTGACGCGCCACCGGGCGGGCGTTACAGCGGGATCTTCCCGGTGCAGATGTCCTTGAACATCACCCAGTCGCCCATCAGGCTGTAGATCGGGTGCCGGAACGTGGCGGGGCGGTTCTTCTCGAAGAAGAAGTGTCCGACCCACGCGAATCCGTAGCCGCACACGACCGCCGCCGGCAGCCACGGCCAGTGGCCCGTCGCGATCGCCATCGCGACGCAGCCGATCACGCCGAGCGAGCCGATGAAGTGCAGCCGCCGCGACGTGAGGTTCTGATGTTCGTTCAGGTAATACGGGTAGAAGTCAGCGAAGCTGGCGAATTGATCCGTATGCGTATGCGCCATGGCCGTCTCCTCGGGCCGCTGTCGATGGAGTCATTGTGCGGCGGGCGGCTCGCGTCCGCAAGCGGGGCGGCCGCGCCGCGCGGGCCCGCGCTTTCCTTTTGACAGGCTTTCCGATAGGATCGAAAGCGGATTTGCATTCAAGCATGAGGGGACTACGATGCGCGTCAGCGATATTCTGAAAGTGAAGGGCAACACGCTGTTTACGGTGACGCCCGATAAGCCGCTGCGCGAAGCGGTCGATACGATGGCCGAACACGATATCGGTTCGCTCGTCGTGATGGAGTACGGCGATCTCGTCGGGATGCTGACGTTCCGCGAGATCATCCTGCGCCTCCACGTGAACGGCGGCGCGATCGGCGACGTGCAGGTGCGCAAGGTGATGGACGAGCCGCTCACGTGCACGCCGGAAACCGACGTCAACGAAGTGCGCCGGATGATGCTCGAGCGCCACGCGCGCTACATGCCGGTGCTCGACAAGAAGGTGCTGATGGGTGTCATCTCGTTCTACGACGTTGCGAAGACGGTCGTCGAGGCGCAAAGCTTCGAGAACCGGATGCTGAAGGCGTACATCCGCGACTGGCCGGAATCCGAATCGGAAGCCGAAGCGCAGAAGCCGTGAAACACGTCGCGCCCGGTGCCATGACGCGCGGGCGCTGCCACTCGGCGCACGGCGGCGCAGGTTCAGCCTGCGCCGCCGTTTTTTCGACAACAACACAAGGCCCGCGCAGCTTCGCCCAGACGATGCGCGCGTATTCCGCATGAGCGATCACACGCAAGTCTCTTCCGCGTCGCGCGGCGAACGGCGCGCCCACGCGTCGCAGTTCGACCTGTTGCGCCAGCGCCGTTTCGCGCCGTTCTTCACGACCCAGTTCCTCGGGGCGCTGAACGACAACGTGTTCAAGATCGGATTCACATCGCTCGTCACCTATCACACCGCGCGTTTCTCCGGCGTCGACGCGAAGACGGCGGCGTTCCTGATTTCCGCGATCTTCATTCTGCCGTTCGTGCTGTTCTCGGCCACCTCCGGCCAGATCGCCGACAAATACGACAAGGCGACGCTCACGCGCTTCGTGAAGACCTTCGAGATCGTGCTGATGCTGGTCGGCGCGGCCGGCTTCGTCACGCACAGCGCGACGCTGCTGTATCTGTGCACGTTCATGATGGGGATGCACTCGACGCTGTTCGGCCCCGTCAAGTATTCGTATCTGCCGCAGCATCTCGGCGACCACGAACTGGTCGGCGGCAACGGCCTCGTCGAGATGGGCACGTTCATCGCGATCCTGATCGGTACGATCATCGGCGGAGCGGCCGCGGGCATCGAAGGCAACGGTGAACGTGTGCTGGCCGTCAGCGTCGTCGTCATCGCGCTCGCGGGACGGCTCGTCGCGCAGCGTGTGCCGTCGACGCCGGCGCCGCAGCCCGATCTCGTGATCAACTGGAACCCGTTCAGCGAGACGTGGCGCAACCTCGGGCTCGCGCGACAGAATCGCACCGTGTTCCTGAGCCTGCTCGGCATCTCGTGGCTGTGGTTCGTCGGCGCGACGTTCCTCACGTCGTTCTTCAATTTCGCGAAGGACGTGCTGTCCGCGAGCCCCGATGTCGTCACGGTCCTGCTCGCGACGTTCTCGGTCGGGATCGGCCTCGGCTCGCTGCTGTGCGAGCGGCTGTCGCAGCGGCGCGTCGAGATCGGCCTCGTGCCGCTCGGCTCGATCGGCATCAGCGTGTTCGCGATCGAGCTGTATTTCGCGAGCCGCTCGCTGCCGTCGCCCGGGCATCTGCTGTCGGTCGGGGAATTCCTGGCCGGCGCGCGCCACTGGCGCATCCTGGCCGACCTGTTCCTGCTCGCGATGTTCGGCGGCTTCTACAGCGTGCCGCTGTATGCGCTGATCCAGAGTCGCAGCGCGCCGACCCATCGTGCGCGGATCATCGCCGCGAACAACATCCTGAATGCGCTGTTCATGATCCTGTCGGCCCTGATGGCGATGGGGCTGACCAAGGCCGGCGTCGACATCCCGGGCCTGTTCCTCGTCACCGCGCTGTTGAACGTCGTGGTCGCGACGTACATCTACCTGCTCGTTCCGGAGTTCCTGCTGCGCTTCGTCGCGTGGGTGCTGGTGCACACGTTCTACCGGATTCGCCTCGTGCATGCGGAGCGGATCCCGGAAGACGGCGCGGCGGTGCTCGTATGCAACCACGTGAGCTACGTCGATGCGCTGGTGCTGGCGGCCGCGAGCCCGCGGCCGATCCGGTTCGTGATGGATCACCGGATCTTCAAGACGCGCTTCGCGAGCTGGGTGTTCCGGCATGCAAAGGCGATTCCGATCGCGCCGCGCCACGAGGATCCCGACATGCTCGCACGTGCGTACGACGCGTGCGAGGCCGCGCTGAAGGATGGAGAACTCGTGTGCATCTTCCCGGAAGGCAAGCTGACCAAGACGGGCGACATCAACACGTTCCACCACGGCATCACCGAAATCCTGAGCCGTACGCCGGCGCCCGTGATTCCGATGGCGTTGCGCGGGCTGTGGGGCAGCTATTTCTCTCGTCATACCGATGCGCGCATGCCGCGACCCATCAAGCGCGGCGTGATGAGCCGGCTGACGCTCGCGGTCGGCGAGCCGATCCCGGCCTCGGTCGCGACGCCCGAGGCGTTGCAAGCCGCGGTGACCGAGTTGCGCGGCGCGCGAAAGTGAGCAGGGGCGGGCCCGGCGGCTCGCGCCGGGCCGCCCGCGCGGCCGGCCCGTGTGGTCTGAACGGTTCACACGGCCCGCGGGCACGGGACGGCTGGCATAATAGCGGTTTACTTCTTTTTCTCGACCGGCAAACGATCGGCCTGCCAGCGGTCCCGGCAGCGCATCGGTTTGTCCAATTCTCTTTGGGCGGTTCCATCATGTCCGGCAATACCCTCGGCACGCTTTTCACTGTCACGACCTTCGGCGAATCGCACGGTCCCGCGATCGGCTGCGTGATCGACGGCTGCCCGCCGGGAATGGGGCTGACCGAAGCCGACATCCAGATCGAACTCGATCGCCGCAAGCCCGGCACGTCGCGGCACGTGACGCAGCGCCAGGAGGCCGACGAGGTCGAGATCCTGTCCGGCGTGTTCGAAGGCGTAACGACCGGCACGCCGATCGCGCTGCTGATCCGCAACACCGACCAGCGCAGCAAGGACTACGGCAACATCGTCGAGACGTTCCGACCCGGCCATGCCGACTACACCTACTGGCAGAAATACGGCATCCGCGACTACCGCGGCGGCGGTCGCTCATCCGCGCGCCTGACCGCGCCGATCGTCGGCGCGGGCGCGGTCGCGAAGAAATGGCTGCGCGAGCGTTTCGGCGTCGAGGTGCGCGGCTACATGAGCGGTCTCGGCGAGATCGACGTGCCGTTCGTCGACTGGTCGCACGTTCGCGAGAACCCGTTCTTTTCGCCGAACGCGGCGGTCGTTCCGGAGCTGGAAGCCTACATGGACGCGCTGCGCAAGGACGGTGATTCGATCGGCGCGCGCATCGACGTCGTTGCGTCCGGCGTGCCGGTCGGCTGGGGCGAGCCGGTATTCGACCGGCTCGACGCGGACATCGCGAAGGCGATGATGAGCATCAACGCGGTGAAGGGCGTCGAGATCGGCGCGGGCTTCGACAGCGTCGCGCAGCGCGGCTCGGTGCACGGCGACGAACTGACGCCGGCCGGTTTCGTCGGCAACCATGCGGGCGGCGTGCTCGGCGGGATCTCGACGGGGCAGGACATCACCGTGTCGATCGCGATCAAGCCGACGTCGAGCATCCGCACGCCGCGCCGTTCGATCACGAAGTCCGGCGAAGAGGCGACGGTCGAAACCTTCGGTCGTCACGACCCGTGCGTCGGCATTCGCGCGACGCCGATCGCCGAGTCGATGCTCGCGCTGGTGCTGATCGACCATGCGCTGCGCCATCGCGCGCAGTGCGGCGACGTCGAGACGCCGACGCCGAAGATCGCGGGCAGCGCGACCTGAGGCAGCGGGGCCGGCAAGCGCCGGCTCGATCGATTCGATGCGAAACGGGGCGCCTGAGGCGCCCCGTTTTCATTGAGCCGCCGAATTCGGCGGCGCGGCCGATTCGCGCACCCGCAGCTCCGGCAGTATCGCGTAACCGGGCCCGGTTTCGCCGTGCTCGAGTGCGTCGAGCAACGCGCGGGCGGCCTTGCGGCCGATTGCGTCGGTGTCGACCCACATCGTCGTCAGCGCGGGCCGGATCTCGCGAGCCAGCGCGACATCGTCGAAGCCGGTGATCGACAATTGCGACGGCACATCGAGGCCGATCGCCTGCGCTTCCAGCAGGGCGCCGAGCGCGAGTGCGTCGTTGCCGCAGATCACGGCCGTCGGGCGCGTCGCCCCGCTGTCGGCGATCGCGCGCAGGCTCGCGCGCCCGAACGCGATCGTGGCGGGGCCCTCATGCTGGTGGATCGGCCGGACCGCGAGCCCGCGCGCGGCGAGCGTGTCGTGGATGCCGCGCAGGCGGGCCTGCACACGGTCGTTGTCCGCCGAAGGCTGCATGATGATCGCGAAATCGCGATGCCCGAGGTCGAGCAGGTGCGTGGTCAGTCGTGCGAATGCCGCACGGTTGTCGAAGCCGATGCAGCAGTGCGGGCTGTCGTCGCGGTAAGCATAGGTGACGACATACGGCACCCGATGCAGGTCGAGCAGTTCGAATACTTCCGGCGGATAGGCTTCGCCGACCAGCGACACGGCTTCGACGCCGCGCGACAGCATCGCGCGCACCTGCGCGAGCGCCTGTGCCGGGTCGTAATTCGAGCAGCCCAGGAACAGCGTGATGCCGTGCTCGGCCATGACCGCCTGCATGCCCGCTACCTGCGACGCGAACACCTGGTCGTCGAGCGTCGGGATGATCGCACCCGTGATGTGAGTGCGCGTGGAGGCGAGTGCTCGGCCGGCCGCGTTGGGAATCCAGTTCAGCGCGCGTGCCGCGTCGCGCACGCGCTGCTGCACGTCGGCCGAGACCTTGCCGGGGTCGTTGTAGACACGCGAAACGGTCGCGGTCGACACGCCGGCGAGTTTCGCGACATCCCCAAGCACCGATCGGCCACTGCCGCGGCGTGCGCGAGTCGTGCCGCCGCTGGATGAGGGCATACTCATCGGTCATCCTCGGGCGCGGCTGCCTCGCAGGCGTCGCGCGTGGTCAAAAACGCCATCGTTTACCCTCGATTCATCGTGGTCCCGCTTGCATTCCCGGTGACGCCTGTGCGAATGTAAGCGCTATCTTGATGCCATTCCGTATTATGTCAGACACAGGTTGCATCCGCATTGTGAAATTTTCGTCGACGATGGCCGCTCCGGCTATTTTGTTTGTCGTGAATGTAAGCGGTTACATCGAATGAAGAGCCACGCAAAATCCCCTCGAATCGCGGTCGTCGGCAGCATCAACGTCGACCTCGTCACGCATGCGCCACGGCTGCCCGTGCCGGGCGAAACGCTGCTCGGCACGACGTTCCGGACCGTTCACGGCGGCAAGGGGGCGAACCAGGCGGTGGCGGCGGCCCGTCTGGGTGCATCGGTCGCGATGATCGGCTGCGTCGGCGACGACGCGTTCGGGGCGCGCCTGCACGACGCGCTGGTGGCCGAACGCATCGACGTGACGCACCTGCACCGGATCGACGGCGAGGCAACCGGCGTCGCGACGATCACGGTCGATGCGCACGGGGCGAACAGCATCGTGGTCGTGCCCGGTGCGAACGCGCGCCTCGATGCCGAATTGATCGACGAAGCGCGCGACGCGATCGCCGGTGCGGCGCTGATGGTGTGCCAGCTCGAGGTGCCGATCGAGACCGTCGCGCGCGCGATCGGCAGTGCGATCGCGCATCGCACGCCAGTGCTGCTCAATCCGGCGCCTGCACGGCCGCTGTTCGACGCATTGCTGGCGCGGATCGACTACCTCGTCGTCAACGAAACGGAAGCAGAATCGCTGACCGGCATCGCCGTCGGCGACGACGTCTCGGCGGTGCGCGCCGCCGAGGCGCTGCGCGCGAAAGGCGTCGACAACGTGCTGGTCACGCTGGGCGCGCGCGGCGTCTGCTGGCGCGGCAGCGCGGGGAACGGCCGCCATCGGGCCATGGCGGTGGTCGCCGTCGATACGACGGCGGCCGGCGACACCTTCGTCGGCGGATTCGCGGCCGCCCGGGCGAGCGGTGCGTCGATGGACGACGCGATCGCGTTCGGCCAGCGTGCTGCCGCGATCAGCGTCACGCGCCACGGCGCGCAGACGTCGATTCCGACACGCGAGGAAGTGGAGAGCATGGCGGTATAGATTCCGCGACGACGGAAGGCGCGGGCAGACACCCGCCTATGACATGGAGACATTCGAAATGAACGAAGACCAGGCTGTTCCGACTGCGCCGCCACGTATCCGGCGCGGACAACGTATCGCGCTCGCGCTGCTGATGGCGAGCGGAATCGTCAACTATCTCGATCGCGGCACGCTGGCCGTCGCGAGTTCGGCAATCCGGAACGATCTCGGGCTGTCGCTCTCGCAGATGGGGTTGCTGCTGTCGGCGTTCTCGTGGAGCTATGCGCTGTGCCAGTTTCCGGTCGGCGGGCTCGTCGATCGCATCGGGCCGCGCCGGCTGCTCGGCATCGGGCTGATTGTGTGGTCGTTCGCGCAGATGGCGGGCGGCCTCGTGTCCACCTTCGGCTGGTTCATCGTCGCGCGCATCGTGCTCGGCATCGGCGAGGCGCCGCAGTTCCCGTCGGCGGCGCGGGTGGTGAGCAACTGGTTTCCGTTGCGCGCACGCGGTACGCCGACCGGGATCTTCAACGCGGCATCGCCGCTCGGTACCGCGCTCGCGCCGTTGCTGCTGTCGGTGCTCGTCGCCTCGTTTGACTGGCGCTGGGCGTTCTTCATCACGGGGGCACTCGGTCTCGTGGTCGCCGTCGTCTGGTTTGCGTCGTATCGCGATCCGGCGCGTGCGCAATTGACCGCGGCGGAACGAGGGTATCTCGATGCCGATGCGCAGACGACCGTCGCGGCCCCCAAGCTGACCTTCGCCGACTGGCGCAGCCTGTTTTCGCACGGCACGACCTGGGGCATGCTGATCGGTTTCTTCGGTTCGGTGTATCTGAACTGGGTCTACCTGACCTGGCTGCCGGGATATCTGACGATGGAGCGTCACATGAGCCTCATTCGCACCGGGTTTGCGGCATCCGTGCCGTTCCTGTGCGGGTTCGTCGGTTCGCTCGTTGCCGGCTGGCTGTCGGATCTGGTGACGCGCCGCAGCCGCTCGCCGGTCGTGAGCCGGCGCAATGCGGTGGTCGTCGCGATGCTCGGGATGGTCGCGTTCACGATTCCGGCTGCGCTCGTGCAGAGCAATACGGTCGCGCTCGCATGCATTTCGGTCGTGATCTTTCTCGCCAATGCGGCATCGGCATGTTCGTGGGCGCTCGCGACGGCTGCCGCACCGCCAAGCCGTGTCGCATCGCTCGGCGCGATCCAGAATTTCGGCGGCTTCATCGGCGGTGCGCTCGCGCCGATCCTGACGGGTGTCATCGCGCAGAAGTGGTCGTTCGTGCCGGCGCTGCTGACGGCGGCGGCAATCGCCTTCGCCGGCGCGATGGCTTACCTGCTGCTGGTGCGCAAGCCGATTCCCGAGCAGTCCGCGAGTGCCGCGCGCGGAGCGCTGCCGGCCTGAGGCCGCCGGCTACCCCCTGTATTCACTGAAGGAAGGAGAAACAGATGCAATCACATCAGCAGGCGAGCACGACCATAGAAGGGATCGTGCCGGTGATGCTGACGCCGTTCGACGATGCCGGCGCAATCGACTACGCGGGCCTCGAACGACTCATCGAATGGTATCTGGCGCACGGCTCGGATGCGCTGTTCGCGGTCGCGCAATCGAGCGAGATGCAATTCCTGAGTCTCGCAGAACGTGCGGAACTTGCGCGTTTCGTGGTCGAGCGGGTGGCCGGGCGTGTGCCTGTCGTCGCGTCAGGGCACGTCAGCGAAGATCTGGACGCGCAGGTCGCCGAGCTGTGTGCCGCGGCGGAATCGGGTGCGCAGGGCGTCGTGCTCGTGACCAACCGCCTCGATCCACAGCGCAAGGGCAGCGCCGCGTTTCTCGATCATCTTCACAAATTGCTCGCCCGATTGCCGACGGATCTGCCGCTCGGCTTGTATGAATGTCCGGCGCCTTATCGGCGATTGCTGTCCGATGACGAACTGCGCGCGTGCATCGACACGGGCCGCTTCGTGATGTTGAAGGACGTGAGCTGCGACCTGGAGACGGTGAAGCGGCGCGTTGCGCTGGCCGCGGGCTCGCCGATGAAGATCCTGAATGCGAACGCCGCGATCGCATGGGATGCGATGAAGGCGGGCTCCGCCGGATTCAACGGCGTGTTCACCAACTTCCATCCCGATCTGTATCGATGGCTGCGCACGCAGGGCGACTCGGATCCGGCGCTTGCCGACGAGTTGTCGACGTTCCTGGTGCTCTCGGCGGTGTCGGAAGCGCTTGGCTACCCGGCGCTCGCGAAGATCTACCATCAACGGATCGGCACGTTCGGATCGATTCGCTGCCGTGCGATCGACTACGACGTGCGCGAGCGGTTCTGGGCACTCGACGCGGTGCTCGACAAGATCGTGTCCGGCACCGAGCATTTCCGTCGGCGGATTGCGGCGCGTTAGCGCCTCCGGTTCGGGGCGCGGTTCGGTGCGGCAATCGCGCGCCCGGTGGCGGGCAGGGCGGCGTCGAATGCTGACGGGACGAAAAAAACGCCGCGCAAGGCGGCGTTTTCCGGCAGGTTACATGTTCGGGTAATTCGGCCCGCCGCCGCCTTCCGGCGTGACCCACACGATGTTCTGCGTCGGGTCCTTGATGTCGCAGGTCTTGCAGTGCACGCAGTTCTGCGCGTTGATCACCAGCCGGTCGCTGCCGTCGTCGTTCTTCACGAACTCGTACACCGCCGCCGGGCAGAAGCGTCCCTCGGGCCCCGCGTACGTACGCAGGTTCACGTTCACCGGCACGTTCGCGTCCTTCAGCGTCAGGTGCGCCGGCTGGTTCTCCTCGTGGTTCGTGTTCGAGATGAACACCGACGACAGCCGGTCGAACGTCAGCTTGCCGTCCGGCTTCGGATACTCGATCGGCGTGCATTGCGACGCCGGCTTCAGCATCTCGTGGTCCGCATGCTTGTGATGCAGCGTCCACGGCACGTTGCCGCCCATCACCTTCTGCTCGAGCCCGACCATCAGCGTGCCGAGGTACAGGCCCTTGGCCATCCACTGCTTGAAGTTGCGCGCGCGGTACAACTCCGTATGCAGCCACGATTGCTTGAAGGCGTCCGGATACGCGTTGAGCTCGTCGCTCTGACGGCCGGCCTGCAGCGCGTCGAACGCGGCGTCCGCCGCCAGCATGCCGGTCTTGATCGCCGCGTGGCTGCCCTTGATCCGCGATGCGTTCAGGAAGCCCGCGTCGTCGCCGATCAGCGCGCCGCCCGGAAACACCGTCTTCGGCAACGACAGCAGGCCGCCGGCCGTGATCGCCCGCGCGCCGTACGACACGCGCTTGCCGCCTTCGAGAAACGCGCGGATCGACGGATGCGTCTTGTAGCGCTGGAATTCCTCGAACGGCGACAGGTACGGGTTCGTGTAGCCCAGGCCCACCACGAAGCCGACCACGACCTGGTTGTTGTCCATGTGATACAGGAACGAGCCGCCGTACGTATCGGACTTCAGCGGCCAGCCGGCCGTGTGGATCACGAGGCCCGGCTTGTGTTTCGCCGGATCGATTTCCCACAGTTCCTTGATGCCGATCCCGTACGCCTGCGGATCGGCGTTCGCGTCGAGCTTGAACTTCGAGATCAGCTGACGGCCGAGGTGGCCGCGGCAGCCTTCGGCGAACAACGTGTACTTCGCGTGCAACTCCATGCCGAGCTGGAAGTTCTCGGTCGGCTCGCCGTCCTTGCCCACGCCCATGTTGCCAGTGGCGACGCCCTTCACCGAGCCGTCGTCGTTGTAGAGAATCTCGGCTGCGGGGAAACCCGGGAAGATCTCGACGCCCAAGGCTTCCGCCTGCTGACCGAGCCAACGCGTGACGTTGCCCAGCGAAATCACGTAGTTGCCGTGATTCTTGAAGTTGTCGGGCAGCGCCCAGTTGGGCGTCGTGACCGCGCTGTTCTCGGACAGGAACAGGAAGCGGTCTTCCGTCACCTCGACGTTCAAGGGCGCGCCCTGTTCCTTCCAGTCGGGAAACAGCTCGGTGATCGCGCGCGGATCCATCACCGCGCCCGACAGGATGTGCGCGCCGATCTCGGAACCCTTCTCGAGCACACACACGCCGATCTCGGTGCCTTTCTCGGCGGCCAGTTGCTTGAGCCGGATCGCCGCCGACAGCCCGGCGGGGCCGCCGCCGACGATCACGACGTCGTATTCCATTGATTCGCGCGGGCCGTATTGCTCGATGAGGCTTGCGGGGGTCATTGGCGTTCCTCTAACCGTTAGAATGCTTTTATTCGGGAGCGTATTGTCTGCGAAACGAAACGCTTGCCGCAACAGCATGCGCGTAGATTAGCACGATCGTTCTATTTTTTGTGCTAGGGTTATGCTGCGTGGGACAGGGCGCCCGCGGCGGCGAAACGACATCGAAAGGGGATGTGCAATGGGTCGATCGATCAATCTGGAAGGCAAGGTCGCGCTGGTCACGGGCGCATCGAGCGGCCTCGGGCAACGCTTCGCACAGGTGCTGTCGCAGGCCGGCGCGAAGGTCGTGCTCGCGAGCCGCCGCGTCGAGCGCTTGAAGGAATTGCGCGCGGAAATCGAGGCGGCGGGCGGTGCCGCGCACGTCGTGTCGCTCGACGTCACCGACGTGCAGAGCATCAAGGCGGCCATCGCGCACGCGGAAACGGAAGCCGGCACGATCGACATCCTGGTGAACAATTCGGGCGTCTCGACGATGCAGAAGCTCGTCGACGTGACGCCGGCCGATTTCGAGTTCGTGTTCGACACCAACACGCGCGGCGCGTTTTTCGTCGCGCAGGAAGTCGCGAAGCGGATGATCATGCGCGGGAACGGCAACGGCAAGCCGCCTTACCGGATCATCAACATCGCTTCGGTGGCCGGGCTGCGCGTGTTTCCGCAGATCGGGCTGTATGCGATGAGCAAGTCGGCGGTCGTGCAGATGACGCGTGCGATGGCGCTCGAATGGGGCCGCCACGGAATCAACGTCAACGCGATCTGTCCGGGCTATATCGATACCGAAATCAATCATTACCTGTGGGAAACCGAGCAGGGCCAGAAGCTGCAGTCGATGCTGCCGCGCCGGCGCGTCGGCAAGCCGCAGGATCTCGACGGGCTGTTGTTGCTGCTCGCGGCCGACGAGTCGCAGTTCATCAACGGCTCGATTATCTCCGCCGACGACGGCTTCGGCCTCGCCTGAGTGGATGGCATTCAGCAACAAAGAAGACTGCAATGAGCGAATATTCCCCCGTATTTGAAATGTCGATGCCGATCCGCTGGGGCGACATGGATGCGTTCGGCCACGTGAACAACACGGTCTATTTCCGCTACATGGAACAGGCCCGGATCTCGTGGTTCGAGCAACTCGGCATCGCGGGCGGCAACGGTGAGGGGCAGGGGCCCGTGATCGTCACGGCGTCGATGGAGTTCCTGAAGCAACTGCACTATCCGGGCGACGTGATCGCGAGGATGTCGGCCGCGAAGCCCGGCCGCAGCAGCTTCGACACCGGTTTCGAGCTGACGCGCGCGGACGATCCGGAGCACGTCTATGCGCGCGGCAACGCGCGCTGCGTATGGGTCGACTACGCGCTCGGCAAGTCGGTGCCGTTGCCGCAACTGCTGCGCGACACCATCGAGCGCGCGCTCGCGGCGAAGGTCGGCTGAGCGCGGCGGCACCGAAGCCGGCGCCCGGGCGCCGGTGTGTCGCCATTTCCCGTTGAAAATCTCCGCAATCGGCCGCTTCACGCGGCCGATTGCCATTCCGGGGGGGCTTTTACTGGCCGAGCAGGCGCTGCAGCAGTTCCGGCGTATTGTTGGTGCCGTACTTGCGCATCAGCCGCGCCCGATAGATGTCGACCGTGCGCGAACTGATGTCGAGCACGCGCCCGATCTGCTTGCTGGTCTTGCCGGTCGCGAGCTGCGCGGCGATCTCGCGCTCGCGCGGCGTCAGCTCGACGGCGACGCGGCGCGTCGCGCTCAGGTCCTCGAACGTCCAGACGCCGGCTGCGAGCGGTGCGGTGCGGTCGAGCGCGCGGCCCGTCACGTGGCACCAGAACAGCTCGCCGTCGGCTCGTTTCATGATTCTGTCATCGGCGTAGGTGCCGTTCGCGATCATCACGCGCGAGATGCGCTCGCCGATGCGCTGGAATTCGTCCGGCGACGGATAGAGCACTTCGTACGACTTTCCGATCAGGTCGGCCCGCGCGCAGCGGAAGATCGACGCGAGCGCGTCGTTGCAGTCCTCGATCACGCGGTCGCGCGACATCACGAGGCCGAGCGGCGCGAGGTGAAAGGCAGTCTGGTAATCGAGAGCGGGCATGGCGCAGGCAAGCGGAGGCAAACGCTTATGTATTTTTGCGTATTGTGCCGCATCCGCGCCGCATCGTACCCTTTCAGGCATCTCGCGGCGCCTTGTCGCGATATAAAAACAGCGCGCTTCGACGCAGGTATCGCCGTGCATGCATAGAATGATGCGGCGGGCTTGCGGCCCAGTGGGCGCGTGAACCGGTTTTGCTGGTTTCCATAGAGGAAGGGACATACAGATGAACAAAGTCTATCCAAGCGCGGCTGCCGCGCTGGAAGGGATCGTCCGCGACGGACAGACCTTCGCGGTGGGCGGCTTCGGCCTGTGCGGGATTCCCGAGGCGCTGATCGCGGCGCTGCGCGACTCCGCCGTCAAGGGCATCACCTGCATCAGCAACAACGCGGGCGTCGACGGCTTCGGTCTCGGCCTGCTGCTGGAAACGCGCCAGATCAAGAAGATGATCTCGTCGTACGTCGGCGAGAACAAGGAGTTCGAGCGCCAGTACCTGGCCGGCGAACTCGAGCTCGAATTCACGCCGCAGGGCACGCTCGCCGAGAAGCTGCGCGCGGGCGGCGCCGGCATCCCCGCGTTTTTCACGAACACCGGCTACGGCACCGTGATCGCGGAAGGCAAGGAAACGCGCCAATTCGGCGATCGTCATTACGTGCTCGAGCCGTCGCTGACGGCCGACGTCGCGCTTGTGAAGGCGTGGAAGGCCGACAAATCCGGCAACCTGATCTATCGCCGCACCGCGCGCAACTTCAACCCGATGTGCGCGATGGCGGGCAAGATCACCGTGGCGGAAGTCGAGGAGATCGTCGAGAACGGCACGCTCGATCCGGATCAGATCCATACGCCGGGGATCTTCGTGCAGCGCATCGTGTTGAACGCGACGCCCGAAAAACGCATCGAACAACGCGTCGTACGCGCGAAAGGAGACTGACATGGCCTGGAATCGTGACCAGATGGCCGCGCGCGCGGCGAAGGAACTGCAGGACGGCTTCTATGTGAACCTGGGCATCGGGCTGCCGACGCTCGTCGCGAACCACGTGCCGGCGGGCGTCGAGGTGTGGCTGCAGTCGGAAAACGGCCTGCTCGGCATCGGCCCGTCGCCGACCGAGGACGAAGTCGACGCCGACCTGATCAACGCCGGCAAGCAGACCGTCACGACGCTGCCGGGTTCGTCGATCTTCTCGTCGGCCGATTCGTTCGCGATGATCCGCGGCGGCCACATCAACCTCGCGATCCTCGGCGCAATGCAGGTCAGCAAGACGGGCGACCTCGCGAACTGGATGATCCCGGGCAAGATGATCAAGGGGATGGGCGGCGCGATGGACCTCGTCGCGGGTGTGAAGCGCGTCGTCGTGCTGATGGAGCACGTCGCGAAGGGCGACCAGCACAAGATCCTCGACGAATGCAATCTGCCGCTGACGGGCGTCGGCGTGGTCGACCTGATCATCACCGATCTCGGTGTGATCGAAGTGACGCCGAATGGCCTGAAGGTGCTCGAGCTCGCCGACGGCGTGAGCGTGGAAGAGATCCAGACGAAGACGGGCGCGCCGCTCGATGTGAGCGCGGTCGCGTAAGCCCTGGCTTACCGGCGCGACTCTCGACGCCCCGCGTTCCGCGATGGAACGCGGGGCGTTTTGTCATGGCCGCATACGCTACGCGATTGCACCGCCGCCGTCGATCAGCACCGTCGAGCCGGTCGCATAAGGCGTTGTCGCCAGATACACGATCGCATTCGCGACGTCCTCCGGCTGGCCCACGCGGCGTGCCGGAAGGCGCTGCGCGGCGCCCGCGTACATCGCGTCGCGCGCATCGGGCGCGAGCTTGTCCCACAATGGCGTCGCGATCAGGCCGGGCGACACGGCATTCACTCGAACGGGTGCCAGCTCGAGTGCAAGGCCGCGGGCGAGCGCCTCGAGCGCCGCGTTGATCGCGCCCTGCAGGACCGACGATGCGTTCGGCCGTACGCTGAGGTAACCCGACACGAACGTCAGCGAGCCGCCGGGTGCGATATCGATCGAGCGTGCCACGCGGTATGCGCCCCAGAATTTGCTGTCCATCGCGGCTTGCGCGTCGGCAAGCGGTAGCGCGCGGACCGGGCCCGTCGCCGTCTTCGCGGCCGAAATCACGACGTGGTCGAACTGGCCGACGCGCGCGCAGAACGCATCGACGGCCGCCGTATCGGTGATGTCGAGCGCTTCGGCGCGGACTTGCGCGCCCGGCGCGACATCTGCATTGAACCGGGCCGGGTCGCGCGATGCAATCGTCACGACAGCGCCACGTTGTGCGAATGCTTTCGCGGCGGCGGCACCGATGCCGGAACTGCCGCCGACGACGAGTACCTTCTTTCCAGGGAGTGAATCGTTCATGGTGGTCCTTCCGAAGTGATGAGGTGAGCGCAATCCGGTCAGATCGTTTCGGCTTCGCGCAACGTCGACGGGCTGTGCAGGGCAAAGCGGGCAATGTCGTCCTTGCGCATGAAGGCAACGCCCGGATGCGATCGAGCGTAGTGCAGGAATGCGTCCCACGCACGGACCATCTGCGGCGTGCCGCTGATCCGGTCGTGCGCGCTGATCGACATCAATCGCCGCCGCTGTCCGGCTTCCGCGTACAACTGGTCGAAATCGAGCTTGATCTGATCGAGGAACATCGTCGGCGAATAGTTGCGGCCTTCGATCAGCAGGATGTCGTTGTTGCGCAACGTGTACGGAACGACCGCGAAATCGCGACCGTCGACGGTTTCGATGAAGGGCTCGTCGCGGCTGACGTCGTCGATGTGATACACGTAGCCGAGTTCCTGCAGCAGCGGCAGCGTGTTCGGTCCGCGCCGCAGCCAGTTGCAGTTGTAGCCGATCGGGCGCCTGCCCGTCACTGCTTCGACCATGTCGCGGGCTTCGGTGAGGAAGCGGCGCTCGTCGTCGCGATTCATCGCGAACTGCGATCGCCAGGTCGGGCCGTGCGCGGCCGCTTCGTGGCCGCGCGACACGATCTCGCGTGCCAGTTCGGGATGCCGGCGCGCGGCCTCTCCGATCATGTGCGACGTGACTTTCACGCCATGCCGGTCCCACAGGTCGAGAAGGCGCGGAATGCCTTCGCGGTAGCCATATGCGAACCACGTGGCCGAGGCCAGATCGACCGGCACCGATGACGGGAATTCGACGGACGGGAACGGACTGTCCGCGCCCTTGGGCGGTTGTCCGCTGGCCTCGAACTGCATCGAGATCGAGATGACGAGGCGCGTGTCGTCCTGCCAGAACCCGCCGGTACCTGCCGATGCGGGGCCCGGTGTCGGGGCGGCCGTTGCCGACCCGGAGGCGCCCGCGGCCATCGCGATGCCGGCTGCCAGCCCGGCGCCCGCTTGTGCAAGAAACGTGCGGCGAGCCGGATGCGTTGTCGAACCGTGATTGCGGTGAGTCATCGTTTCCTCCGTCAGCCGACGAGCCCGAGCTGACGCATCAGCGTCAAGTTGTCCTCGATGTGCCAGTTTTCCGCTATCCGGCCGTGGTCGATCCGGTAGATGTCGGTCGCGATGAAGTCGATCGCCTGTCCGTTTCCGGTCGTTCCATTGAACGTGCCGGTGAAATGTCCGCGAAAGTGCAGGTGCACGACGACACGGTCGCCCGCCACGATCATCTGGTCGATGTCGCAGCGCAGGTCCGGGATGGCCGTGCGCATCGTGCCGGACGCAGCGAGTGGTCCCGCTACACCTTGCTCACGACCGGCCGGCAACGTTCGGTCGACGAAATCGGCCGCGAGTGCGGCGCGGGCGAGGGCGGCATCACCGGTATTCCAGAAGGTGCCGTAGCGACGCGCGGCGAGGATTTGCGCACGTGCCTGCGTAGCCGGCACGTCGGCCGCGACCGTCAGGCTGTGCGCATCGAGAAGGTTGGCGGCGCGGGATACCGCAGGCGACAGCGCAACGACGCAGGCCGCTGCAACGATGACGCGGCTAATCGGGCGTGCGATCGAAGGAAAGGGGATCGGCATGGTTTCGGGTGTCCTCTGGATGGCGTCGTGGGGCGACGCGGTACAGGTATGGTAGGTTTCCGTTTCGAGCTGAAATACGGGGAAAAGGCGAATGGATTATTCGAAAAAAGGAAAGGTCGACGCAGGGCAGGTGCCGCGATGCTGATCGACGATCTCCCGGCGCTCGATACGTTCGCGAGAATCGTGTCGGCCGGCAGCCTGTCCGCAGCGGCGCGCGAGCTTGACTTGTCGCTGTCCGTCGTCAGCAAGCGGCTCGCGCATCTCGAGTCGCAACTGGGCGTGCGTCTGCTGCACCGGACGACGCGGCAGCAGGCGCTGACCGACGACGGGGCGCAGTTCCATGCGCAGGTGCTGCGCATCCTGGCCGAGGTCGATCGCGCCGAAACGCTGATGAGCGACCGTCGCGGCACGGTCAGCGGCGTGCTGCGCCTGACGGCGCCCGGCGAGCTCGGCCGGCTGCGGATCGCGCCGCTCGTCGCGGCGTTTCAACGGCAACATCCGGAGTTGATCGTGCAACTGATGCTGACCGACGCGATCGTCGATCTGCTCGCGCAGGACGTCGACGTTGCCGTGCGGATCGGCAGCCTTGCCGATTCGACGATGATCGCGCGCGAACTGGCGCCGAATCATCGCGTGCTATGCGCGTCGTCGAGCTATCTCGCCGTGCACGGGCTGCCGGCTCATCCGGCCGAACTTCGTGCACATCGATGCATCGTGATGGGCGACCAGCCTCGTACGGAGTGGCGGTTCGACGGCGCACAGGGCGCAGTGACGGTCGAAGTGACGGCCGCGCTGCTGACGAACGACGGCGGTGCAGCTCGTACGTTGGCATTGGAGGGCGCGGGCATTGCGCTGAAGTCGATCTGGGACGTCGGTGCCGATCTCGAGGCCGGCCGGCTCGTGCGTGTGTTGCCGACATTCGCGGCGCCTGCGGCACCGCTCCATGCCGTCTATCCCGGCGGCCGTCACGTGCCGCTGCGCGTGCGGGCGTTCGTCGATTTCCTGCGCGACCAGCTGCGCGAGACGTGGCGCCGCAGTGCGTGAGCGGTCGGGAAGATGCGTCGGATGACCGCGGCCGCGTCACGGCCCGTCGTTGCGAAGCGGTTTACAATCGTTTGCATCAGGCGGCGCGAGTGTTGCCCGTCGCACCGCCCCCGTTCGACAGGATGCCAACGATGCCAACAACCTCAGCGAATCCTCCGGTTCCCCGTCAGCGACGGGTGCAGTGTGCGAGCGCCGCCGGCCTTCACCATGTCGCCTATACCGAATGGGGCGACCCCGCCAATCCTCGGGTGCTGGTCTGCGTGCACGGCCTGACCCGTTCGGGGCGCGACTTCGACCGGCTTGCCGCCGCGTTGTCCGACACGTATCGCGTCGTCTGCCCCGACGTCGTCGGGCGCGGACGCTCCGACTGGCTCGCCGATCCGCGGCTTTATGCGATTCCGCAATATGTGGCCGACATGGTCACGCTGATCGCGCGGCTCGACGTCGAGTCGGTCGACTGGTTCGGCACGTCGATGGGCGGCCTGATCGGCATGGCGCTCGCGGGGCTTCCCGGTTCGCCGCTGCGCCGGATGATCGTCAACGACGTCGGCCCGCGCATCGAGCCCGATTCGCTGACGCGCATCGGCGAATACCTCGGCGTGCAGCCGCGTTTCGCGACCGAACAGGAGGGCATCGACTATCTGACGTCGCTATCGCTGCCGTTTGGCGCGTTGACCGACGACGAATGGCGCGAGATTAACGGGCCGTTGCTGCGCGAGCTACCCGACGGGGGGTGGACGATGCGCTACGATCCGCGCATCGCCGAGCCGTTCAAGGCGACGACGCCCGAGCTGGCCGCGCTCGGCGAGGCCGCGCTGTGGCGCGCGATCGAGACCACCGACGCGTCGCTGCTCGTCGTGCGCGGCGAGCGTTCCGACCTGCTGTCGCGCGACACGTTGGCGGAGATGGTGCGTCGCGGCCGGCACGTGACGCAGGCCGAGATCCAGGGCGCGGGCCATGCGCCAGCGTTCATCGGCGATGACCAGATTGCGCTTGCCCGTCGGTTTTTCGTCGAAAGCGACGCATAAACGCGTCATAATATGCGGTTCGGCGGCACGCGGGCCGCGTCGTCGCCGATTCTCACCCACTCATACGACCGGAACATTCCATGGCAGTCATTCGTCACCACGTCGGAGCGCGTCTCTCCGAAACCGCGATCCACAACGGTACCGTGTATCTGGCCGGCCAGATCGCCGAAGACACCACCCAGGACATCAAGGGCCAGACGCGCGAAGTGCTCGGCCACATCGACCGCCTGCTCGCCGAAGCGAACAGCGACAAGGCACATCTGCTGTCGGTGCAGATCTACATTTCGGATCTCGCGAACTTCGAGGGCATGAACGCGGAGTGGGACGCGTGGGTCGCGCAGGGCAATACGCCGCCGCGCGCGACCGTCGAGGCGAAGCTCGCGGATCCGGCGCTGCTCGTCGAGATCGTCGTCGTCGCCGCGCAACGGAGCTGAGCGAAGCGTTCCGATGACAGCAATGCGCCAGGCCGTGCGATGACCGAATCCGTTTCCGCTTCTTCCGTCGCGGCACCGTCGTTCGACGACGTGCTCGCGTTCGTGCGCGAGCGTGCCGGTGACGCACGCCTGTCGTCGGGCGAGCTGCTGGCCGATCACTCGGCGGGCACGGCGTCGATCATGCGCACGCTGAACGTCGATCCGCACGCGATGCAGGCGGCCGCGCTGTTCGTGCTGACGCCGCACCTGAGCGATCCCGAGCGGGAGCTGACCGAACGTTTCGGCGAAGAGGTCGCGCGGCTCGTATCCGACGTGCGCAAGCTGCTGCGGCTCGGCACCGTGAGCCTGCGCGCGGCGCAGAACGCAATGCCGGACGCCGGGCGCGACGCCGCGCAAGAGCGGCGCACGCAGATCGAGGCGTTGCGCAAGATGCTGCTTGCGTTCGCGCAGGACATCCGCGTGGTGCTGATCCGGCTGGCGTCGCGGTTGCAGTCGCTGCGCTACTACGCGGCGGCGAAGATCGATCCGCCGCCCGACGTCGCGCGCGAGACGCTCGAGATCTATGCGCCGCTCGCGAACCGTCTCGGTATCTGGCAACTGAAGTGGGAGCTCGAGGACCTCGCGTTCCGCTTCGAGGATCCGGTCACGTACAAGCGCATCGCCAAGCTGCTCGATGAAAAGCGCATTGAACGCGAGGCGTACGTCGCGCAGGCGATCGAGCGGCTGCAGCACGAGCTGGCGGAAGCGCACATCCCGGCCGACGTGAGCGGGCGGCCGAAGCACATCTACAGCATCTGGCGCAAGATGCGCGGCAAGGAGCTCGATTTCTCCGAGCTGTACGATGTGCGCGCGTTCCGCGTGATCGTGCCGGACATCAAGGATTGCTACGCGGTGCTCGGCATCGTGCATCACCTGTGGCAGCCGGTGCCGAAGGAATTCGACGATTACATCTCGCGTCCGAAGCCGAACGGCTACAAGTCGCTGCATACGGTCGTGATCGGTGACGACGGCCGCGCGTTCGAAGTGCAGATCCGCACGCAGGAAATGCACCGTTTCGCGGAGTACGGTGTCGCCGCGCACTGGCGCTACAAGGAGGCCGGCGCGCGCGGCTATGGCGGCCAGTTCTCGGCGAGCGACAAGTACGACGAGAAGATCGCGTGGCTGCGCCAGCTGCTCGCGTGGAAGGACGACGTCGAGGACGGCACGGAAGTATCTGGCGACCAGGCGTGGGCCCAACTGCGCGAGACGTCGCTCGACGACGACCACATTTACGTGCTGACGCCGCAGGCGCGGGTGATTGCGTTGCCGCAGGGCGCGACGCCGGTCGATTTCGCGTACCACCTGCACAGCGAGCTCGGCCATCGCTGCCGCGGCGCGCGCGTCGACGGTGTGATGGTGCCGCTGAACACGGCGCTCGCGAACGGCCAGACGGTCGAGATCGTCGCGGTGAAGGAGGGTGGGCCGTCGCGCGACTGGCTGAACCTGCAGCTCGGCTACCTGAAGAGTCCGCGTGCGCGGCAGAAGGTGCGTGCGTGGTTCAACTCGATCGAGCAGGAAGAGAACATCGCGCATGGTCGCGCGCTCGTCGAAAAGACGCTGCAGCGCGAGGGCAAGACGTCGGTCAATCTCGACAACCTCGCCGCGAAGCTCGGCTTCAAGTCGCCCGACGAGCTGTTCTCGGTCGTCGGCAAGGAAGAATTCAGCCTGCGCAACGTCGAGCACGCGCTGTCCGATGCGCCGCCGCCCGAGCATGCACCCGAGGCGCCCGCCGATTTCGAGAAACGCAGCAGCGGCGCGAGTGTCGCGCACGGCGCGTCGACCGGCGTGCTGGTGGTCGGCGTCGATGCGCTGCTGACCCAGCTTGCGCGCTGCTGCCGTCCGGCGCCGCCGGACCCGATCAGCGGCTTCGTGACGCGCGGCAAGGGGATGTCGATTCACCGCAGCGACTGCCCGACGTTCCGGCGCATGGCCGAACGGGCGCCGGAGCGCGTGTTGCAGACAACCTGGTCGGCCGACGTGCTGGGCGGCCGTGGCGTGTCCGTCTATCCGGTCGATCTGATGATCGAGGCGAGCGACCGGCAAGGCTTGCTGCGCGACATCTCCGAAGTGTTCGCACGCGAGAAGATGAACGTGGTGGGCGTGAAGACGCAGAGTCGCCGGAATGCGGCATTCATGCAGTTCACGGTCGAGGTGTCCAATTCCGCGCAGGTGCAGCGCGCGTGCACGCTGCTCGGCGAAGTGCCGGGTGTCGTGCGGGCGGGGCGCAAGACGTGACGCCCCTGTAAATGGGGTTGGAGCGCGATCATTTTGCTGCGACCGCATAAAAACGCTTGCCAAATGAACGATAGCTCCATATAATTTCAGCTTCTCTAGGCTCGTAGCTCAGCTGGTTAGAGCACCACCTTGACATGGTGGGGGTCGTTGGTTCGAGTCCAATCGAGCCTACCAACGAATTGAGAATGCCCGGTTTCCGGGTGTTCGATGCAGTAAATAACTCAACGCGAACAAGGCGAATACGGTTATGACACCGCGAACGTTGACCGAAACCTTTTCGGAGCGACGCTAGTCGAGGAACCCTTTCGCCCTTTCAGTTTGAGTGAAGTATCGAATGCGGCCCCTCGAAAGCGGGGCCGCATTTTTTTTGTCGCGAAATTTTCGCGCGTGACTTTGATATCGCGTGCTTGGTCTGCCGCCCACTGTCGGCATCACGGAGATTGCTATGGTTTCGATACGCTTGCCTGACGGCTCAGTTCGACAATACGAGCATCCGGTGACAGTTGCCGAGGTTGCAGCCTCGATCGGTCCCGGCCTTGCGAAGGCTGCGCTTGGGGGCAAGCTCGACGGCGAGCTGGTCGATACGTCCACGGTGATCGATCGCGATGCATCGCTCGCAATCGTCACGGACAAGGATGCCGACGGTCTCGACATCATCCGTCACTCGACCGCGCACTTGCTTGCCTACGCGGTGAAGGATCTGTATCCGGATGCGCAGGTGACGATCGGTCCGGTGATCGACAACGGCTTCTACTACGACTTCTCGTATAACCGCCCGTTTACGCCCGAAGATCTGGAAAAGATCGAAAAGCGCATGCAGGAGCTCGCGAAGAAGGACGAGCCGGTGACGCGCCGCGTCGTGTCGCGCGACGAGGCGGCCGGCTATTTCCGCAGCCTCGGCGAGAAGTACAAGGCCGAAATCATCGAATCGATTCCGCAAAGCGACGAAATCAAACTGTACTCGCACGGCGGCTTCACGGATCTCTGCCGCGGCCCGCACGTGCCGTCGACCGGCAAGCTGAAGGTCTTCAAGCTGATGAAGGTCGCGGGCGCGTACTGGCGCGGCGACTCGAAGAACGAGCAGTTGCAGCGCATCTACGGTACGGCCTGGACGAAGAAGGAAGATCAGGATCAGTACCTGCACATGCTCGAGGAAGCGGAAAAGCGCGACCACCGCAAGCTCGGCAAGCAGCTCGACCTGTTTCACATGCAGGAAGAGTCGCCGGGCATGGTGTTCTGGCATCCGAAGGGCTGGGCGCTGTGGCAGCAGGTCGAGCAGTACATGCGCCGCCGCGTGAATGAAGCCGGGTACCAGGAGATCAAGACCCCGATGATCATGGACCGCTCGCTGTGGGAGGCGTCGGGCCACTGGCAGAACTACCGCGAGAACATGTTCACGACGGAGTCGGAGAAGCGCGACTACGCGATCAAGCCGATGAACTGTCCGGGTCACGTTCAGGTGTTCAAGCACGGCCTGCGCTCGTACCGCGACCTGCCGCTGCGCTACGCGGAATTCGGTTCGTGCCATCGCAACGAGGCATCGGGCGCGCTGCATGGCCTGATGCGCGTGCGCGGCTTCGTGCAGGACGATGCGCACATCTTCTGTACGGAAGACCAGATCATTGCCGAGTCGATCGCGTTCAACAAGCTCGCGATGAGCGTGTACAGCGATTTCGGCTTCGAGCACATCGATATCAAGCTGTCGCTGCGTCCCGAGCAGCGCATGGGTTCCGACGAAACGTGGGACCGTGCCGAGCAGGGGCTGCGCGAAGCGCTGACGGCCTGCGGCCTGTCGTGGGAAGAACTGCCGGGCGAAGGTGCGTTCTATGGACCGAAGATCGAGTACCACATCAAGGATGCGCTCGGCCGTTCGTGGCAATGCGGCACGCTGCAGCTCGACATGATGCTGCCGGAACGCCTCGGTGCCGAGTACGTCGCGGAAGACAACAGCCGCCGCCGGCCCGTGATGCTGCACCGTGCGATCGTCGGTTCGATGGAGCGATTCCTCGGCATTCTGATCGAGCACCACGCTGGTGCAATGCCGGTCTGGCTCGCGCCGTTCCAGGCAATTGTGCTCAATATCGCCGAAAGTCAGGCGGAATACGCACAATCTCTGGCCCAAACGTTGCAAAAACAAGGGGTTAGAGTGGCGGCCGATTTGCGCAACGAGAAGATTAGCTATAAAATACGCGAGCACACGCTGGAAAAGGTGCCTTATCTCCTCGTCGTGGGCGATAAGGAGCGTGATGCGCAAACGGTAGCCGTGCGTGCCCGTGGCGGCGTCGATCTTGGCGTTATGCCGATCGAAGCCTTCGTTGAGCGTCTGCAGGAAGACCTGCGCTCGTTCAAGTAACCGCCCTGGCAGCGCGGCTCGTTTTTTTAATTTTTAGAGGAAACGTAACATCGCTACTGATAAGTCGTCGCATCGCATCAACGGTGAAATCACTGCGCCGGAAGTGCGTCTGGTCGGGATCGAGAACGAACCGCTCGGTATCGTAAAACTCGCTGATGCTTTCCGTAAATCGGAAGAGCTGGATGTTGACCTGGTGGAAATCGCGCCGCAAGCGGTTCCGCCGGTCTGCCGTCTGATGGACTACGGCAAGTTCAAGTATCAGGAGTCCAAGAAGCAGCACGAAGCCAAGCTGAAGCAGAAGGTCATCCAGGTGAAGGAAGTCAAATTCCGCCCGGGTACCGATGACGGTGACTACAACGTCAAGCTTCGCAATCTCGTGCGCTTCCTCGAAGAGGGCGACAAGACGAAGATCACGTTGCGTTTCCGCGGCCGTGAAATGGCTCACCAGGAGATCGGCATGCGGATGCTTGAGCGTCTGCGCACGGATCTCGAGGAAGTCGGCCAGGTCGAGCAGATGCCGAAGATGGAAGGGCGCCAGATGATCATGGTGCTCTCGCCGAAGAAAAAGAAGTAACGGGCCCGCGCGCATGCCGCGCAGGTTCGAAAGTGGTTCGGTGCGTTGCCCGGTCAGGGCGGCGCGCCAACAATGACGGCGGCTGCGCAAGTGGTTCGCCGTACACAAGTGGACTGGGTTTCGAAGGGCGGGTCAAGGGCGCAAGCCAACCGCACACCCATCGCCATCAAATAAACTGGAGTTGTTCGTCATGCCTAAGATGAAGACCAAGAAGAGTGCTGCAAAGCGCTTCGTGGTGCGTCCGGGCGGTACCGTCAAGCGCGGTCAAGCCTTCAAGCGTCACATCCTGACCAAGAAAACCACGAAGAACAAGCGTCACCTGCGCGGCGCAACGGCAGTTCATGATTCCGATCTGAACTCCGTCCGCGCAATGCTGCCGTTCGCGTAACCCCTCAACTGATACTCCAAGGAGAGAAACATGCCTCGAGTCAAACGTGGGGTAACCGCACGGGCCCGCCACAAGAAGATCATCAACCTGGCCAAGGGTTATCGCGGCCGTCGCAATAACGTCTACCGCATCGCCAAGCAGGCGGTGATGCGCGCTGGTCAGTACGCGTACCGCGATCGCCGCAACAAGAAGCGTGTGTTCCGCGCACTGTGGATCACGCGTATCAACGCGGCAGTTCGCCAGCACGACATGACCTACAGCGTGTTCATCAACGGCCTGAAGAAGGCGTCGATCGAACTCGACCGTAAGGTCTTGGCCGACATGGCGGTGTTCGACAAGGCTGCTTTTGCTGCGATCGTCAAGCAGGTGAAAGCCGCCGTTGCAGCCTAATTGCGAAATTAGCACTGCGTGGTTAGTTGCAGCGATGTTCCGGTAGTTTCGGCCGCTGCAGCGAAAACGGGGCTCTTCCGAGCCCCTTTTTTGTTTGGCGGGCAGTTTCGCTCGCCAAGACCGAATGACGTTGGAAATGATGGGATCTATGGATCTGGACCAGATTGTCGCCGACGCGCAGCAGTCCTTTGAACAGGCTGCCGACATCACCACGCTCGAAAACGAGAAAGCACGATTTCTCGGCAAGTCGGGTGCGCTGACCGAGTTGCTCAAGGGCCTCGGCAAGCTCGATCCCGAAGCACGCAAGACCGAAGGCGCACGCATCAACGTCGTGAAGCAGCAGGTGGAAGCCGCGCTGACCGCACGCCGCCAGGCGCTCGCCGATGCGCTGCTGAACCAGCGCCTTGCCGCCGAGGCGATCGACGTCACGCTGCCGGGTCGCGGCGCCGGTGCAGGCAGCCTGCACCCCGTGATGCGCACGTGGGAGCGCGTCGAACAGATTTTCCGCTCGATCGGCTTCGACGTAGCCGACGGTCCCGAAATCGAGACCGACTGGTACAACTTCACGTCGTTGAACAGCCCGGAGAATCATCCGGCGCGTTCGATGCAGGACACCTTCTACGTCGAAGGCAAGGACGCCGACGGCCGCCAGTTGCTGCTGCGCACGCACACGAGCCCGATGCAGGTGCGTTACGCGCGCATGAACCGCCCGCCGATCAAGGTGATCGCACCGGGCCGTACGTATCGCGTCGACAGCGATGCGACCCACTCGCCGATGTTCAATCAGGTCGAGGGGCTGTGGATCGACGAAAACATCAGCTTCGCCGACCTCAAGGGCGTCTATACCGACTTCCTGAAGAAATTCTTCGAGCGCGACGACATCCTCGTGCGCTTCCGTCCGTCGTATTTCCCGTTCACGGAACCGTCGGCCGAGATCGACATGATGTTCGAGCACGGCAAGAACGCCGGCAAATGGCTCGAGATCTCGGGCTCGGGGCAGGTGCATCCGACCGTGATCCGCAACATGGGCCTCGATCCCGAGCGCTACATCGGCTTTGCGTTCGGCAGCGGCCTCGAGCGCCTGACGATGCTGCGCTACGGCGTGCAGGATCTCCGGCTGTTCTTCGAGAACGACCTGCGTTTCCTGCGCCAGTTCGCATAACGCACGCGCCGCGCCGCCATGTGCCCGCGCATGCCCGCCGGACGTTTCCGACGGGGGCCGGGCGCCGATCTAACCTGTTTCGAACGTAGACATCCATGCAATTCCCTGAATCCTGGTTGAGAACCTTTGTCGACCCGCAGCTGACGACCGACGAACTGTCGCACGCGCTGACGATGGCGGGGCTCGAAGTCGAATCGCTGAGCAAGGCTGCGCCGCCGACGTCGAAGATCGTCGTCGGCCGCGTGCTCGAAGTCGTCAAGCATCCGGATGCGGACAAGCTCAATGTCTGCCAGGTCGACGCCGGCACCGGCGCGACGCTGAATATCGTGTGCGGCGCACCGAACGTGGCGCCCGGCATCAAGGTGCCGGTCGCGCTGGTCGGCGCGGAATTGCCGCCGGCGGAAGAGGGCGGCAAGCCGTTCGCGATCAAGCTGTCGAAGCTGCGCGGCGTGGAGAGCCAGGGGATGCTGTGCTCGGCGCGTGAGCTGAAGCTGTCCGAGGATCACAGCGGCCTGTTGATCCTGCCGGAAGACACGCCGGTTGGCCAGGACATCCGCGATACGCTCAATCTCGACGACACGATCTTCGAAATCAAGCTGACGCCGAACAAGGCCGACTGCCTGTCGGTGTTCGGCATCGCGCGCGAGACGGCCGCAATCACCGGCGCGCCGCTGACGTCGGTGGACATCCGTCCGGTGCGCGTCGAGCTCGACGAAACGCTGCCCGTGCGCATCGCCGCCCCCGATCTGTGCGGCCGCTTCTCGGGTCGCGTGATCCGCGGCGTGAACGCACATGCGAAGACCCCGCAATGGATGGTCGAGCGCCTCGAGCGTTCGGGCCAGCGCAGCGTGTCGGTGCTCGTCGACATCTCGAACTACGTGATGTTCGAGCTCGGCCGCCCGTCGCACGTGTTCGATCTGGACAAGATCCACGGCGGTATCGAGGTGCGCTGGGGTAAGCGCGGCGAGTCGCTGAAGCTGCTGAACGGCAATACGGTCGAGCTCGACGAAACGGTCGGTGTAATTGCGGACGACCGTCAGGTCGAAAGCCTCGCGGGCATCATGGGCGGCGACAGCACGGCCGTCACGCTCGACACGACCAACATTTACCTGGAGGCCGCGTTCTGGTGGCCGGACAGCATCCGTGGCCGCGCGCGCAAGTACAACTTCTCGACCGATGCGGCCCATCGCTTCGAGCGCGGCGTCGACTACGCGACGACCGTCGAACACGTCGAGCGCATCACGCAGCTGATTCTCGAGATCTGCGGCGGCAAGGCCGGCCCGGTCGACGACCAAGCAGTGAACCTGCCGCAGCGCGCGCCGGTGAAGATGCGCGTGTCGCGCGCGAACCGCATCATCGGCGTGAAGATCGACGCCGACGAGATCGCCAACATCTTCACGCGCCTGCGCCTGCCGTTCGAGCGTGACGACGACGCATTCCTGGTCACGCCGCCGTCGCATCGCTTCGACATCGAGATCGAGGAAGATCTGATCGAGGAAGTGGCGCGCATCTACGGCTTCGAGAAAATCCCGGCACGTCCGCCGGTCGCGACGAGCGAGATGCGCGCGACCAACGAGACGCGGCGTTCGATCCATGACATCCGTCACGCGCTTGCGGCGCGCGACTACGCCGAAACGGTCAACTTCAGCTTCGTCGATGCGGAGTGGGAGCACGACTTCGCCGGCAACGACAACCCGATCCGCCTGCTGAACCCGATCGCGAGCCAGCTGTCGGTGATGCGTACGACGCTGTTCGGCAGCCTGATCTCGGTACTGCGCCACAACCTGAACCGCCGCGCGGATCGCGTTCGCGTGTTCGAGACGGGCCGCGTGTTCCTCGCCGATCCGTCGGTGAAGGCCGGCGAACTGACCGTCGAAGGCTACACGCAGCCGAAGCGTATCGGCGCGCTCGCGTACGGCCCGGCGGTCGACGAGCAGTGGGGCGTCGCGACCCGCGCAGTCGATTTCTTCGACGTGAAGGGCGATCTCGAGGCGCTGCTCGCGCCGGCCGCCGCGCGCTTCGTGAAGGCCGAGCATCCGGCCCTCCATCCGGGTCGCAGCGCGCGCATCGAGGTCGATGGCCGCGCGGTCGGCTGGATCGGCGAGCTCCATCCGCGCCTGATGCAGAAGTACGAGCTGCCGCACGCGCCGGTGATGTTCGAAATCGACGCGGATGCGTTGATCGCACGTGCGCTGCCGGCGCCGACCGACGTGTCGAAATTCCCGCCGGTGCGGCGCGATATCGCGGTCGTGGTCGATCAGGCGGTCGAGGTTCAGGCGCTTTTCGACGAAATGAAGAAGGCGCTGGCCGAAGACGCCTGCCGATTCGTTCAGAAGGTTGTACTCTTCGACGAATTTCGTGCAAAATCAAATACTTCCGGTGGTCTCGCCGCGCACGAGAAGAGCCTTGCCTTCCGCGTGACGCTGCAGGACGCGGCTGGCACGCTACAGGACGAGGTCGTCGATCAGGCGATCCAGACGCTGGTCGAGCGGATGGCTCGTGCTGGTGCCCGCCTGCGCGGCTAAGGAGAGGGGCCGTCCGTTTGAGGGCGGCACTTCCCCATCGTGAGTTTTGGTTTAACGCGCTGTATGGCAGATATGAACGACATGACCTCGAGTGAATTCGAAGCCCTCCTGACGGCGCAACGCAGTGCCATGAACCGCGACGCTTCGGCGCCGGCGTCCACCGAGACGCCGACGCTGACGAAAGCGGAACTGGCGGAGCTGCTGTTCGACAGCGTCGGGCTGAACAAGCGTGAAGCGAAGGACATGGTCGAGGCGTTTTTCGAAGTGATCCGCGACGCGCTCGAGAACGGTGAAAGCGTCAAGCTGTCGGGGTTCGGCAACTTCCAGTTGCGCGACAAGCCGCAGCGTCCGGGCCGCAATCCGAAGACGGGCGAGGCGATTCCGATCGCGGCTCGCCGGGTGGTAACCTTCCACGCGAGCCAGAAGCTGAAGGCGCTGGTCGAAAACGGCGCGGAGTAACGCCCGCGCGCTGACGTCTCCGCGCGGCCGCCGCGCACCCTTTACCGACGGTTAACCGACGATGACCACTACGGTTGAGAAAGTCGTCTTGCCTCCGATTCCCGCGAAGCGCTACTTCACGATCGGTGAAGTCAGTGAGCTGTGCGGGGTCAAGCCGCACGTACTGCGTTACTGGGAGCAGGAATTCACGCAGTTGCGACCGGTGAAGCGACGTGGCAATCGCCGGTACTACCAGCATCACGAAGTGCTGCTGATCCGGCGGATTCGCGAGTTGCTGTACGAACAGGGGTTCACGATCAACGGGGCGCGCAACCGGCTCGATTCACCGGCCGGCGAGCGTGCTGCAGGCGCCCCGGTCGAGCCCGACGTGCCGGCCGCCGATGCGCGTGCATCGGGCAAGCCGGGGGCAACCGTCGACGTGATCGCGCTGCGGCAGGCGCTCCTCGACGTGATCGACGGACTGAAGGACGACTGAGCGCGACGCTCGGATCGACACGAAGCCCGGTTGGCGAAGCGCCACCGGGCTTTTTTCATGCACGCGTGCCTGCCCGGATCAGCGCGATGCGAGCGGATTCGGCTTGCCCATGTCGACGACCAGCGTGCCGTCCGGCAGCATCCGCACCGAGCCTTGCGCGACCTGGCTGCGGTAGCTGTACAGGTCGAAGCGCATCGGGCCTGCCTCGGCCGAGTTCCGGATCAACGCGCGCACGTTCAGTTCCAGCACGTTGAACATCTTCATGTCGCCGCCTTCCATCCACATGTAGCTCGGCGCGTCGATCTGCGGCCGCTTCGGCATGGGTGCGTCGGCAACGCGCCGGAACGTGAGGCGCAGTCCGTCGCGTTCGACGGTGGCCTGGCCGAGCTTGCCGTTCAGCACCGGCGGCGGAAAGACGGTGTACTGGTCGAGCACGAGCGTGTCGCCGCGCAGTTCCGCGCCGCGGCGCTGCAGCGGCGTCAACGACGCGAGCTCGATGCCGAGCGAGCGTAGCAGCTTCGCCTGCGGGATGCCGAGCACCGATACCTGCGACGGCCGGAACGCGAGGTGCCGGTCGTCGAGCACCGAAAGCGAGCCCTTCATGTCGGTCGGCAGCCACACGCCGGGCACGTGATTCCAGAGCTTGATGCCGCCCTGGACGCGCAGGTCCTGACCGTCCGCGCTCAACTGCAGGTCGTTCAGCGAGCGCGGCGAGTAGTCGAGCAGGTAGTTGTTGAAGAGCGCCGACATCGCCTTCCACGATTCGACGACCGTGCCGCCGAGGATGCGGATGTCGTACTGGTTCGGATCGTCGAGGTCGACCGGTTCGCCCGGCCGTTTCGCCACGAGCTGGACGTCGAGCTCCTCGACGTGGAAGCCGATGTCGCCGGACAGGTTGAAGTCGACATTGTGCAGATGGATCGTCGGGTTGCGGTTCGACACGTGCCGTTCGTTGAACGGGATGGCCGACGAGCGCCGCATCGCAACTTTCTGCATGCCGGGCTGCGCCGTGCCGGCCGCGAGTGCAAACGCTTCCCAATGCTGGCGCGAGTCGTGCAACGCGGTCTGCTGCGCGGCGAGGAAGCTGTCGTTCAGGCGAGCGGCCGCGTTGCCGAGCGCGGCACCGCTCGCGGGGCCAGTGTACGACGGCATCCGGATCGCCATCGCGCCGCTTTCGTCGAAATTGAAATAGCCGGCCGATACCTGGTCGCGATAGTGATACAGGTCGAAGACGAAATGCTGGTCACGCTTGGTCGGATCGACGGGGCCGATCAGGATGTCGGCATTCATCGGCATCGAGCGCATGAACTTCACGTCGCCGCCGCGGATGTACATCGCCTGTTGCGGCGCGTTCGCGGGCAGCGCGAAGCCGGCGTGCGAGCCGTCGTCGAGCGTCAGGTCGAGGCCGGTCGGCGTCACGCGCAGCGCGGTGATCCTGATCTTCAGCCGCGGCGGCGGCATCAGCTTGTCGACCGACATCACGAGGTCGTCACCGGCGAGCCGCGCGATCGGCGTCTCGACCTTCAGCAAATCGGCCATCTTCACGTTGGCCGCGCGCATCACCGGCTGCGCGTTGATGCCCGACACAAGTACGCCGGTCGGGTGGAATACGAGCTGGCTGCCGTCGCGGATCGTGAGCGTGCCGGTCAGCGAGAACGGCACCCAGCCGTCGCGCTGCATCTCGCCCTGCAGATGGATCACGCCGTCGCCTGCCGACACCGCGAGCTTGCGCAGCGGCGCGTTGCGGTAACCGAAGATGTACGTGTTGAAGAGGGCGGTCAGCTTCGCGTTGTCGAGCGTGACCGTGCCTTCGTGCACGTCGATCTCGAAACTCGTCGGATCGTCGAACACGATCGGCGCGCCGACCTGCGTCGGCACGAGTGTCGCGGACAGTTGATGGATGAAGAAGCCGAGGTTGTTGACGATGCGGAAATCGACGTCGCGCAGGAACGTCATCGCACCGTTCTGGCCCGAGTCGCGCAGCGTGAGCGGGCGCGGCTGAGTGAGGCTGAGCGATGCGAGCGACGGCACCGTGCGCGCGATCTGCTGTTCGCGGGCGAGGCGTTCGGCCTTGGCGCGCTCGATCTTCGTCGATGCGACAGACGTGTTGCCGTCGCGCTGCGCGGCTGGTTCCGCGCAGCCGGCGCAGAGCAGCGCGAGCGCAAGCGCGCCAAGGCCGAACACACGAGAGGTGCCCGGTGAAACCGACGCGGCCGCGCGTCGCGGGCCGGCCATCCAGTCGAGAAATGCCAAAGGCGTGCGATGGCCGCGCCGGACCGCATTCCGCATCGTCTGTCTCCATGTCTTGTCGTGATCGGCGAGGGCGCACGGCCGTTGCGCGGCGCGGACGTCGATGCCGTGCAGTGTGGCATAGCGCGCTAGAGCGGCGTAACCAAACAGCGGGCGTCCGGGCAGGACCGGCCGGCGCGCGACGGGACAATGGATTCGCGGCGGCGGGGCGGAAAGATCAAACGGTCGTTTGGTTTTGCGGTCGAGGCGGGCGGCGCGCGTTGCGCCGGATCGACAAACCCGGCGTCGGCGTTGGCTGGCGCGGAGTGACATGCCGGATGAAGGCGATGTCCGATCCGGGGTGCAGGCGGCGGGCGGGAGTGGCTGACGCGCCACCGCTTTCGCCGCCTGCACGACTGATCAGACCAGCATGCTCCGCCGGATTGCATTCTGCGTCGTCTGGTCCAGCTGCAGGCCGTTATCGATGTACGACGTCATCGAGCCGTACGATGCGACAACCTGGTCGAATGCCGCCTGCAGATAGGTCGCTTGCGCGCTCTGCAACGCGGCCATCATGTCGGCCGCATCCTGCCCGCCGCTTTTGCGCGCCTGTGCGACATAAGCGGCGATCTCCGACGCGCTGTAGACGTTGGTCAGCAGATAGTCGGCGAGGATCGTCTGCCGTGGGACACCGAGGATCGTGTGCAGAATGGCCGTCGCCCAGCCGGTGCGATCCTTTCCGGCCGTGCAGTGGAAGACCAGGTTGCCACCGGACGCGGCAAAGCCGGCGAATAGCGTGTGGTAACTCGTCCGTGCCGTTTCCGACGTCACGAACGCCCGATACATGCTTTGCATGAAGGCCGCGGCAGTCGCACCGTCGGTCGGGAGCGCACCGATACTGGCGACGCCGAGCACGTTGAGGTTCTGCCAGGTGGCGCCGGCCAGCGGCACATCCGGCTGCGCGTGGATCTCCGCGGTCGTGCGCAGGTCGCATACGTGCGTGATGCCGAGCGTATCGACCGTTGCGAGGTCGGCCGCCGACAGCGCGAGCGCGGACGACCGGTAGATCGCGCCTTTCTTCATCGCTGCACCACTCGCGGTGGCATAGCCCGTTCCGTCCGGTCCCCCGGTGTCACGAAAGTTCGCTGCCGAACCGAGCCTGGGCGTCGTGACGGGGGCGACCGCGATCGAATCGCCGCCGCACGCGGACAGAAGAGGCGTGCCTCCCAGCATGATGCCGATCGTGCCGGCACCCAGCCGGAGAAAGTGTCGACGGGAAATGTCGCTTTTCTGAGTCATTCACTGGCCTTTGTCTGAGACGGTGACGGGACGTCGCGACCGCCGTTGCGATCGAAACCGCCGCCGGCGTGCCGCGCAGCGCGGCGAAGCGGAGACGTGCCATATCGATCGGCATGGAGTCGGACGATGTGCCGTGCGCGTTGATCTCGCACCGGGCAAGCGCACGGTAGCGATCCGCGACGAATCGGCCATCGTCCTTTTCGATTAAGGCGCGACACAGATTGCCCGTGCGAATCGCGCAACTTGCCGTACGTGCGACGGCGGCGGCGCGGTAAGATCGGCGTCAGTGGCTGGATGGATCAAAGCATGGTGGCCGACACGGGGGAGGCGTCATGGATCTGAAGGAGCTCGACGTATTGGGAGCGGATGTAGGCGATCACTGGTACTACGCGTCGAAGGCGAGCGCGATCCGTCGGTTTCTGGGCACGTCGGACGCGAACCGCATACTCGACGTCGGTGCTGGCTCGGGTTTCTTTTCGAAGCATTTGCTCGAGCGCACGCAGGCGACGGAAGCATGGTGTGTCGATACGAGCTACGCCGACGACACCGACGGGGAGGCGGCCGGCAAGCCCGTCCATTTTCGCCGGGCCGTCGATCGGTTCGATGCCGATCTCGTGTTGCTGATGGATGTCCTCGAGCACGTCGACGACGATGTCGGCTTGCTTGCCCGCTACGTGGCGGGTGCGCCGAAGGGCAGCCGGTTCCTGATCACGGTTCCCGCGTTTCAGTTCCTCTGGAGCGCGCATGACGATTTTCTCGAGCACAAGCGCAGGTATACGCTCGACGGTCTCGAGGATGTCGCGCGTCGCGCGGGGCTGGAGGTCGAGCGCGGCGCCTACTACTTCGGCCTCACGTTCCCGCTCGCGGCGGCATTGCGACTGAGCGAGCGGGTGCGTCGGCAACCGCGCGAACCGGCGTCGCAGTTGCGCCGGCACCGTCCGGTCGTCAACGGTTTGCTCAAGCTGATCTGCCGCGCCGAGTTGCCGATGTTCCGGTTCAACCGGATGGCGGGCCTCACGGTCATCTGTGTCGCACGCCGGCCGTGAGCATGGGGCGGATCGCATGGCCGGACCGTGGCATGGCGGGATGCGCGTTGTCGCCCGTGTCGAAGCCGGCTTGCCCCGTTGGCTCATGTCGCAAAAAATTTCGCAGGAACATGCACAAAATGCATGCGACCCGTTCTAAAGCGGCCAACTGTCTGTTATAATTTTTTTCTTTCGGGGCGTAGCGCAGCCTGGTAGCGTACCTGCATGGGGTGCAGGTGGTCGGAGGTTCAAATCCTCTCGCCCCGACCAGACAAAGAACCCGCGTCAGTTCAGGCTGACGCGGGTTTTTTCTTGTCGGTCGCTTTTTTGCACATCCCGGCGCGGCCCCGGTAAAATGCAAGGTTGATCCACGGAAAGCGCCGTGATTTAGCGGAAGAGGATTCCCCGAACATGACTGATCTTCGTCTTACCATGCGGTTCGCTGCAGTGCTCGCCACCGGCGCGCTCGTTGCCGGTTGCGGTACGTCGTCGCCCACGAAAGTGGACTACAAGAGCGATTCGAAATCGAAGGAAGCGTCGCTCGCAGTGCCGCCCAACATGCTCGACGAGACGGCCGATCAGCGTTCGCTGCCGCCACAGGGCGGTGCGACTTCCCTGTCCGCGCTTCAGCAGGTCCAGCACGCGGCGCCCACGACGGACACCGTCGCGCCCGCCGTGGCCGGCATGCATATTCAGCGCGACGGCACCGAGAGCTGGCTCGTGATCGACGGCAAGAAGCCCGCCGACATCTGGCCGCAAGTTCGCCGTTTCTGGCAGGAGCAGGGCTTCCTGCTCGTCGTCGACCAGCGCGATAAAGGCGTGATGGAAACCGACTGGAACGAAACCCATCCGCAGATCAACGACGGCCTGATCCGCAGCGTGATCTCCAAGGCGATGGGCAATTCGTACGTGACGGCCGAGCGCAACAAGTACCGCACCCGCCTCGATTCGGCGCCGAACGGCGGCACCTACGTGTTCATTAGCCAGAAGGGCATGCGCGAGGCGATCACCGGCGCGAACAACGATTCGAGCAAGTGGGAAGCGAAACCCAACGATCCAGCGCTCGAGACCGAATACCTGAAGCGGCTGATGGCGGTGCTCGCACAGAACGAGCAGCGCGCGAAGAACGGTGAGCCGCCGATCGCGAACATCAACGACAACACGGTGCCGAAGGACAAGAAGGCGGATACCGACGCATCGAAGGCCGCCGCCGCGGCGATCGCTGCGCAGAACGTCGCGCGTACGTCGTCGCAAGCGAACGACGTCGATTCAGCCGCGGTGCCGTCCGAAGTCACGCTCGGCGAACCGTACGACCGGTCGTGGCTGCATGTCGGCCTCGCACTCGATCGCGCGAACTTCACGGTCGACGATCGCGATCGCACGAAGGGGCTGTATTTCGTGCGTTATGTCGATCCGAAGGATCTGAGCTCGGCCGAGCAGGGCTTCTGGAGCCAACTGTTCCACGGCAAGAAGGAAAAACAGGCGAAGCAGTATCGCGTTAACGTGAAGGCGCTGACGCCCGACCAGACGCGTGTGGCAATCGTCGACGACTCGGGCGCGATCGATACGTCGGGGCCGGCCCGGCAGATCATGGGGCTGCTCGTGAATCAGCTGCGCTGATCGCGGTTCGCTCCCGCTCTTCGAAAGAGCCCGCCTTCCGGCGGGCTTTTTTCATGGTCGCGCGCGTCTGCCGATTCTGGCATGTGCGGGACGTTCGCGTCCCTCCGTCGTGACGTTACGTAACATTCGCGCGTTACGGCGGAAGAACGGGTGTTACATCACCGTGGCCTCGGAAAATATCCTTATGGATCAATGGCATATTTTCGAAAGTGCGCCTGGCACGAAAACTGCTTTATAAGTGCGAATCGTTAGGACAGGGAGGATGGCGTCAGAGACCGGGCAGGCGTCGCGAGCGCCCGATCAACGGTTTCGACGCCTCAGACGCCGGCGCTGCGAGCGTTGGCGTAACCGATGACGATCCGCGCCTCGCGCGGATCTCGATGGCCCCGTCGCCTATCCTCGTAGGGCGACGGTTTCGCCCGCGCTTCTTCTGAAGCGCGGGCAATTTTTTTGGTGGGGCCGCAATGCGACACATGGCGATCCGGCGCGTGCTGGATTCGCTGATTCGCAATCTTTTCTGAATGGAGAGCTGGCGCGATTCGCCGAGCGCCGGGACGGCCAGGTGGCTTTGGCTGTGCATGCGCGTGCCGCCGCGCACTGAGTCGATCGGCCCGGGATCCGCGTGCTGTCGAAGCCCGCGTGAGCAGGGTGGTGCGGCCGGACACGTTGCCGGCCGCTGCGGCGCGTCAGTGCGACGCGCTGGGTACGTCGAGAATCAGGATGATCGTCCAGTCGGCGTCGCCGTCATGGTGATACTGACGTTCGGCGACGATAAACGGTTGCTGCTTGCCTTGCGGACCGAGGAAAATCACATCGCCCTCCATCGGCAGGCACTCGATCGGCGGCAGCGCGAGGAAGGCGTCGTCCGAGCCGCGCGGCATCAGTTGCTTGATCTTGCGAGTGGCTGCGTCGGTCCACTCGATGTCGAGTTGAATGTTGCTCATGCTGTCCTCCGCACCGGGGTGCGCACGGGTGGAAAATTTCGGTGCGCGACTTTAGCACAGCGCGCAGGCGCCGCAACCAAAAAAGCCGAACCCGGTTGCCCGGATTCGGCTTTTCGCTTGTGCGGTGCCGCCGAACTTACTGGCTGGCAGCGTCTGCCGGAGCGGCCTTGGCGGCCTTCTTGCCAGCCTTCTTCGCTGCCTTGTGGTGAGCAGCCTTCTTGCCGTGGTGCTCTTCCTGCATCGCCGGCTGTGCAGCCTCGGCTGCTTGCTGCTGTTGCAGTGCCTGTGCGCGCTGCTCGATCTCGGCGATCTTGGCCGGGTCGGTGATGGTCTGGATTTGCGTGCTCTCTTGCGCATACGCTGCGCCAGTCAGCGCCGACATCGCGACCAGAATAGCCAGGGACGTCTTCTTCATTGCTTTACCTCCGCTAAGTGGTGATGAACCCGAATGTTGCCGTTTTGTCTGGCGACTGCAATCGAGTGCGTGTCGAGTGTAACAAAAGTGACGGATCAATGTGCACCGGATCGGTGTGCAGCGCAAGGCCCCGTTGAAGTCGCGCAACACTTCCTGCATTCCGTCATGCGCATGCCATCCCGCGCGGCGCAGTCGTTTTCGCCTTCGCTGCACGCGTCGCCATCAAAACCAGCCGAGCCATCGGTAGACGTGGAACTGCGCGATGCCGATCAGTTCGTGCAATGCCTGATTCGCATCTTCCAGGTTGTGCCAGCGGGGCAGCCAGCCCGTTTGCGCGCGCCGGCGATTGGAATAAACGGGCTGCGGATCGATGCCGAAGCGGCGGAAATCGAGCAATGCGCGACGCATCTGGTAGGACGATGCGACGAGAATGCGCGAGTCGTCATGTTGTGAGCGTAGTATAGAAGCGGTGAATTTCGCATTTTCGTAGGTGGTACGGCTGTCCGGCTCGAGAACGAGGTCGCCGGGAGCGACGCCTTCCGCGATCAGGCGGCGCCCGTAGACCGCCGCCTCGGTTTCGCCGTGATGTTGAGGGTCGCCGCCCGACATCACCACGGTGCAGCGGGTGGCCTGCTCGCGGCACGTGCGATAGAGCGCCGCGGTCGTACGGATGCGTGCTTCCCCGTCGGGCGGCGGCCGCAGGCCGGTGTCGCTGCGCCGTGTGCCGATGCCGATGATGATCAGTGTGGTGCGGCCGTGCATGTCGGGGTGCTCGACCGGCGTCACGCCCGCCTCGGTCCATGCGATGAGTGACGCGGTGAGCCAGCCTGTCGCGAGCAGCCAGAGCAGCGCGACGCTCGCGATCGCGATGAGTCTCCGCCGCTTGCGGAAGAGCATGAAACCGATGAAGAGAAGTACAAATGAATCGAACAGAATCAATTTGATTGGGGTATGGTGTCTTTTTATGGACGGCTGACGATCCGGCCCTGACGCGACGCCGAACGTCGGCCCCCAGAATCGGTGGCGGTATCGGCGGGTGGAGCTCCCGCCCGGCGCGCCGCTTCGCATTGTCGCTGCACTTTAAGAAAGAATCGAGATGGCCACGTATTCCAACGAAGCGGTGCTCGACGCATTGAGACGAGTGCAGTACCGCCAGGTACCGTGGGCGCGCCGCCCGGGCGTGTTCGAGTATCTTCGGTCGCTGGGGCTGATGGACACGGTCAGGCAGAAGACGGTTGCCCCCGCGCCGGGTTTCCATGCGCCGGTCGACATCGCGGTGCTGACCGATAGTGGTCGGGCCGAATGCGCGCGCCTCGAGCGCGACGAGAAATTACTCTCCTGGACCGATCGCCGTATGGACGACTACGCGTTAAGCGAAGCGAGCGCCGTGGCGATTCTCGAAAGCCGCCTGTAGCGGCGCACTCCTGACCTCGCGCCGTCGCCGGCGGCATTCAAAAAAAAGCCCGTATCGCGAGGATACGGGCGTACCGGATACTTTTGCTGTTGCCACGCTGTGCTCATGGCAACGGATGTGACTCGTCGTATGTCGAGCAGTTCCCGGATTCGGGAATTTTCTTTGACGAAATCCTGTGGACTACGGATGACGCGGCAGATCTGTCGGCTGCGAGCCGATGCGCGCGCGTGCGTTGCTGGCGATGTCGCCGCGCAAATCGCCGCGCGGCACGGTCTGTCGATTGAGCGACGTGGCGGGCGGTTGCTGGCGAAGGGTGTTTCGGTGATCCTGCTGGCGGTGAGGCGGCTTCGTGCGATCGTCGGCGTGAGCGTGAGCGGGGGCGGTCAGCGCCAGCGAAATGACAATGCCGCATGCGACGAGCAGTGACATTGTTTTCATGGCGGGGCTCCCTTCAAGCCATCGGCGCGGCTTGTTGATATGACGCTAAGGTAAGCGCGGGAGTGCAGGCTTGCTGTAAATAATAGTAAATAGTTGTATCGCGGCACGACAGCGGTAATCGACGACGACGCGGGCGCCGCGCAAAGCGCGTGGCGCCGAAAGAAACCGGGCGGCCTAAGCCGCCCGATCGAGCATGCGTTACGCCATCTTCACGGGGGCGCGCCAGGATTCCGGATTGGTCCAGAAGGCGCCGCGCAACCGGTCGCGGCTCGGCGGTGCAGGCGGCTTCGCCGCGCTTGCCCCGATGCGCCCGCGCAGCGAGATCTGGCGGCCGCTTGTGCCGAGGCGCTTGACGATTTCGGCGAGCGTCCCGTCTGCCTGCCATTCGTCGAAGCGACGGCGGCAGGTCGGCGGCGACGGATAGCGACCCGGCAGCTTCGACCAGCCTTCACCGGTCGACAGTACCCACAGCACGGCGTTTACCACCGAGCGGGCCTCCACGCGGGGGCGGCCGCGCCGTTCACTGCGTGCGGGTTCCGAGCAAAACAGACCTTCGACCAGCGCCCACTCGTTATCTCTCAAATCGTCGAACAGCATCATGTCCTCACCTCAGCGAAGCTAACTCCGGTGCGCTGCCCTGCGCCGCGCACTCTTCAAGCACTCGAGCGTCGAGTGCCGGGTGGGGGCGTCCGGTTGACCGGCAGCGGCGTTTCTGCCTTCCGTCCGACTCGACCTGCGCCCTGTGCGTCAGGTAAAGCACGATACGTGCCATGTCGGAGGCGATTCCCTCGAGAGCCGCTTGGCAGCGGGCTAACGGCTAAGTCAGCTAGGGGCGTATAAGACGCCAAAATAACCCGTCAGCAAATCAGGACAATCACCAATCTTGTGCAATTCGCCCGCGCCACGTGCGTTTCCGTGGATATTGCACCGCAGCGAAACATGTGCGGCCGGTGCGGCATTCGTTAATCGACGCTGATTTCGTGCATTAAAATCGTGCATCGATATCGACGATTGATGAGGTGAGGGGATGAACGTTACGCTGCGCCAGCTTCGCGTATTCATCGAGGTTGCGCGGCTCCGGAGCTTCAGTCGCGCGGGTGACGAGATCGGACTCACGCAGTCTGCGGTCAGTCGTTGCGTGCGCGAACTCGAGGCCGAGCTCGGACTGAAGCTGATCGACCGGACGACCCGCGACGTGCAGTTGACCGACGTCGGGGGGAACCTGATCTCGAGCGTGTCCCGCCTGATCGACGATCTCGACGACACGCTGCGCGAGATTCGCGAGATCGGCGAGCAGCGGCGGGGGCGCGTGATCGTCGCCGCGAGCCCGACGATTGCGTGCCGGCTGATGCCGCGCGTCGTCGCGGCCTGCGAGCGCCAGTTTCCGTTCGTCACGCTCGGCCTGCGCGACGACGTGCAGAGCGACGTGCTGCGAAAGGTGAAGTCGAGCGAGGTCGATTTCGGTGTCGTCATCGGGCCGCTTACCGTTGCCGATCTCGTGTGCGAACCGTTGATGACCGACTCGTTCTGCCTGGTCGCGCGCGCCGATCACCCGCTCGCGGCGCGGGCCGAGGTGCCCTGGACGGCGCTCGATGGCGAGCGCCTCGTCCTGCTCGACCATGCGTCCGGAAGCCGGCCATTGATCGACGCCGCGCTGGCAGCCCATCGCGTGAACGCGACGGTCATGCAGGAGCTCGGGCATTCGGCGACGGTATTCGGGCTCGTCGAGGCCGGTGTCGGCGTGAGTGTGCAGCCGTGGCTGTCGCTGCCGCTGCCGGCGGGATCGTCGCTGGTCGCGCGGCCGCTGACGCCGCGTACCGAGCGCACCGTCGAGCTGGTGCGCCGCCGCGACCGGTCGCTGTCGCCGGCCGCGCAGGCGATCTGGGAACTCGTGCGCCAGATGCCTGCGCGGGCGGAAGACCTCGACTGAGGGTGCCGATGCGGCGCGCACGCCGGTACACTACGCGGATCGTGTTCCTCGGTGGCGGTTCTCGATGACGTATTCCGCAGATGTCGGCCCGGCGACGGGCGAGCCGACGGCGCGCAGCGCGGTCCGCGCGCTGCGTCCGTCGCTGATCAGGGAAGTCGCGAACGCCGGCTTCGGCGTGCCCGACGTGCTGCCATTCTGGTTCGGCGAATCCGATCGCGTGACGCCGGCATTCATTCGCGACGCGGCTGCCGCGGCGCTGCGCGACGGCGCAACCTTCTACACGCACAACCTCGGCACGGTATCGTTGCGCAACGCAATTGCGGCCTATGTGAGCGCGCGTCACGGCGCGACCGGGGCCGATGCGATCGCCGTGACGAGTTCGGGCGTGAGCGCGCTGATGCTGGCCGCGCAGCTGCTGGTCGGTCCGGGCGATCGCGTCGTCGCGGTCACGCCGCTCTGGCCGAACCTCGTTGAAATCCCGAAGATTCTCGGTGCACAGGTCGAGTGCATGCCGCTCCGCCATGGCGATGAGGGCTGGGGGCTCGACATCGACCGGCTACTCGCGGCGCTGACGCCCGGCACGCGAATGCTGTTCGTGAACTCGCCGAACAATCCGACCGGCTGGACGATGTCCCGCGACGACCAGCGGGCCGTGCTCGCGCATTGCCGGCGTCACGGCATCTGGGTGGTCTCCGACGAGGTGTACGAACGGCTCGCGTTCGGCGCGGACGGCGCGCCGTCGTTTCTCGACATCGCGTCGCGCGACGAGCGGGTCATCGTCGTGAATTCGTTCTCGAAGGCCTGGGCGATGACGGGCTGGCGGCTCGGATGGTTAGTCGCGCCGGCGTCGATCATGGGCGATTTGTCGAAGCTGGTCGAATACAACACGTCGTGTGCGCCGGGTTTCATCCAGGCCGCGGGGGAAGTCGCGCTGCGCGACGGCGAATCGTTCGTGCAGTCGTTCGTTGCGGCGCTGCGTGGCGCGCGCGACCACCTGGTCGCCGCGCTGCGCACGTTGCCGGGCGTCGATGTGCCGCCTCCGCCGGGCGCGATGTACCTGTTCCTGCGCCTGCCGGGCGCGGACGACAGTCTCGCGTTCTGCAAGTCGGTGGTGCGCGAGGCCGGGCTTGGGCTGGCGCCGGGGCGCGCGTTCGGCCCGGAGGGGGAAGGGTTCGTGCGCTGGTGCTACGCGTGCGATCCGGTGCGGCTCGACGCAGGCGTCGAGCGCTTGCGGGCGTTCCTCGCGCGCGGCGCGGGCCTGCGTTGAAGCGGGGGCGGAGCTGCTGCGGCGTGCGGGCGACGGGCCGTTCGGCTCATCTTTACGCACCGGGCAATTTTGCGTAAGATGGCGCTCAGTCACGCGGTTCCGTCGTTGAGCCGTGCTGTTCCGTCCGGTTTGGGCCTGGCTTGAAGTTGGTTCGCCGCCCCCGGTTCGTGCTCCCATCAATATGACCGATCAGAATCGGGCGAGCGCGTCTTCCGTTCCTTTCGTCTGTTTGTTGATCCGGTTCGTTTGACCACAGGGTCTGGCCTAGCTGCATGAATACCCAAGAGGCGAAGATCGTCCTCGAGACTGCCTTGATCTGCGCGCAAGAACCGCTGAAACTCGGCGATTTGCGCAAGCTCTTTGCCGACGGCGTGTCGGCTGACACGGTCCGCACGTTGCTCGAAGATCTGAAACAGGATTGGTCCGGCCGCGGTGTCGAACTGGTGGCGCTGGCAACCGGATGGCGCTTTCAGAGCAAGCCGGCGATGCGCCATTATCTGGACCGGCTGCATCCCGAGAAGCCGCCGAAATATTCGCGCGCGGTGCTCGAAACGCTCGCGATCATCGCGTATCGGCAACCCGTCACGCGCGGCGACATCGAAGAGATTCGCGGCGTCACGGTCAATACGCAGGTGGTCAAGCAGCTCGAGGACCGCGGCTGGATCGAGGTGATTGGGCATCGCGACGTGCCGGGGCGTCCGGCGCTGTACGCGACGACCAAGCAGTTCCTCGACGATCTCGGCCTGAAGGCGCTCGACGACCTGCCGGCGCTCGAGGAGCCGGCCGCGAACATCGAGGCCGCGCTGCTCGCGCAGCAGGCGATGGACTTCGATGGCGACGCGCCGGTAGCGGACGCGGTGCCGGAAGCCGGCGAAGCGGCGGCCGACGTCTCGCACATGCAGCCGGATGAATTGCCGGGCGACGCCGCAGCGGAAGGTGCGGCGTCGCAGGAAATGCCGAACCGCGATACGCTGGAAGCTGATCGCGTTCAGATGGAACAGGGCGGCGCCGAAGTAGCGCCGGCCGGCGAGCAGCCCGAGCCGCTGCGCGCGGAAGGGAACGAGGAAGATCGCAAGCCGGCCGCCGACGCGGTTGCCGGAGACGGAGCGGAAGCGGCCGGCGACATGCCGGGCGAGCCTGGCCACGCTGACGCCTCACGCTCCCGTCCCGCGGACGGCGAACTGCTGGACGATACGTCCGACAGCCTCGCTGATGCCGTACGCAGTGCCAGCGCGCCCATCGGCGCCGACGCATTGCCGGACGACGAAGCAGAACCCGAACAGCGCCGCGCCTGATCGCGGCCGACTTCTTGCCGCGCCCGAGCCGGGCGCGAGACCTGACATTTTGAGGTTGTTTTGACTGATATCCACGATATTGAATCGTCCGCGCCTGCCGTGCAGGCCGCGCGTGCCGACGATGCGCCGGAGCAGGATGCTCCGGCCGCGGGTGGTGACGAGCGTCCCCGCCGCGGCCTGCGACGCGGCCCGCGCAGCCTGATCGCGCGCCGCCGTGCGGCGGCCAAGTCGAAGGGCGATGGCGAGTCGCAGGGCGGCGAAGGCGCGGATGCGCAGCCGGCCGCGGAAGCTCAGCCCGCACGCGCGCCGCGCAAGGAAGGCGCGGCCAAGGGCGGCCGCAAGCCGGCCGGCAAGCGCGAAGGTGCGGCCAAGGGTGCCCAGGGCGGCCAAGGCGGCCAGGCGCGGCGCGGCGGTTCGGCGAAGGCCGAGGGCGGCGCAGCGAAGGCCGACGGCGAAGCGGCGTCGCAGGACGACCTGTTCGCCTATGTGACGTCGCCGGCGTTCGATGCGGACAATTCGGCCGGCGGCAGCGGCGTACGTGCGCCGATGCTGCGTCGCGGCCGCAGCCAGCCGACGAACAAGCGCGTGCTGTCGCCGGACGACGACGCGCCGAAGCTCCACAAGGTGCTGGCGGAAGCCGGCATGGGCTCGCGCCGTGAAATGGAAGAACTGATCGTCGCCGGCCGCGTGTCGGTGAACGGTGAGCCCGCGCACATCGGCCAGCGCATCATGCCGACCGACCAGGTCCGCATCAACGGCAAGCCGGTCAAGCGCAAGCTGCCGAACAAGCCGCCGCGCGTGCTGCTGTACCACAAGCCGACGGGCGAGATCGTCAGTCACGCGGACCCGGAGGGTCGTCCGTCGGTGTTCGATCGCCTGCCGCCGATGAAGACGGCGAAATGGCTCGCGGTGGGTCGTCTCGACTTCAACACCGAAGGTCTGCTGATGCTCACGACGTCGGGCGATCTCGCAAACCGTTTCATGCATCCGCGCTACAGCGTCGAGCGCGAGTATGCGGTGCGCGTCGTCGGCGAACTGTCCGAAGGGATGCGGCAGAAGCTGCTGCACGGCGTCGAACTCGATGACGGCCCGGCGAACTTCCTGCGCATCCGCGACGGCGGCGGCGAAGGCACGAACCATTGGTATCACGTCGCGCTGGCCGAAGGCCGCAACCGCGAAGTGCGCCGGATGTTCGAGGCGGCCGGCCTGATGGTGAGCCGCCTGATCCGTACGCGTCACGGTCCGATTCCGCTGCCGCGCGGCCTGAAGCGCGGTCGTTGGGAGGAGCTCGACGAAGCGCAGGTGCGCAAGCTGATGGCGACCGTCGGCCTGAAGGCGCCGTCCGAGGAAAAGGGCAAGCGCGGTGGTGGTGGGCAGGCCGAGCGCCGCCAGCCGGATCCGATGCAGACGTCGATGGGCTTCATCGGCCGCGAGCCGGTGCTGACGACGCATGGTCAGCTCGATCAGCCGCGTCGCGGTGGTGGTCGACGTGGCGCCCCGGGCTTGCCTGGCCTGAGCGGCTACGGCAGCCTGCCGGTTTCGCCGTCGGGCTACGGCAACCGCTCGGGTGGCGGTCGCGATGTCGATGGCAATCGTGCGTCGTATGGCGCCGGCCCCAAGCGTGAAGGCGTGGGCGGCAAGCGCGGCGGCGGCAAGGGCGGCAACCGCAATCCGAACGGCAATCGCGCCGAAGGCGCCGGCAACGGTGGCGGTGGTACGCGCGGCGGCCAGCGTCCGCAGCGTAATCGCTCACGCGGTCGCTGAGCGTTTCCGGCGGTCGGCGGCGTGACGCCGCCGGTGTGCCGACAATATCGACGCGAGTCGGGTTGCGTCGGCACCTCGCGTTGCGTGGTTTGCTTTTGACTGTATATATACGCGCTGCCGGATTGTGCCGCCTGGTCGGACAGTCCGGTTTCGCATTTTTGGTCGGTAATGGCGGGCTGGGCGCTGCTTTTACCGGCTGGCTTGGCGTTTGCGCCAAAAATCGCTATAATCGCGGAGTCGCTGGGCGTACGGATTCAATGTGCGGCTCAGGTGCGACCACCAGTAAGAAGATGGGCGTTCCGCCCATTTTTTTTTGCTGAAACGGTTAGGCATCTCGGGTAGCGCTTCCTGCGCCGGCTAAGGCGCGCGCCCGCGGGTGAATCGCGAGCGGCGGGCGCGAACACCTGAGAGGACACTGTGCAACTGACGGAACTGATAGAAACCACGGTCACCGGGCTCGGCTACGAGCTGGTGGATCTCGAGCGCACCGGGCGCGGCATGCTTTGCATCTATATCGATCAGCCTGCCGGCATCTCGCTCGAAGATTGCGAAAAGGTCACGCGTCAGCTCCAGCACGTCTTGACGGTCGAAAACATCGATTACGAACGGCTCGAAGTCTCGTCCCCGGGGCTCGACCGCCCGTTGAAGAAGCTGGCCGACTTCGAGCGCTTCGCCGGCAGCGAAGTTTCCGTGACCTTGAAAAAGCCGCTGGACGGGCGCAAGACGTACCGGGGCATTCTGCACGCGCCGAATGGCGAAACGATCGGTTTGGAATTTGAGAGGAAGAAGGGCGAGGCAGCCATGCTGGAGTTCACGCTGGCCGATATCGACAAAGCCCGCCTGATTCCGCAAGTTGACTTTAGGAGCCGCAAATAATGAGTCGCGAAGTGTTGATGCTGGTGGATGCGCTGGCGCGCGAGAAAAACGTCGACAAGGATGTGGTGCTGGGCGCCCTCGAGGCTGCGCTCGCGTCCGCTTCCAAGAAGCTGTTCGACGAAGGCGCCGAAATCCGCGTCCATATCGATCGCGAAAGCGGCGAGCACGAAACCTTCCGTCGCTGGCTCGTCGTGCCCGACGAGGCAGGCTTGCAGGAGCCGGATCGCGAGATCCTGCTGTTCGAAGCGCGTGAGCAGAACCCCGACGTCGAAGTCGGCGAATTCATCGAGGAGCCGGTGCCGTCGATCGAGTTCGGCCGTATCGGCGCGCAAGCCGCCAAGCAGGTGATTCTGCAGAAGGTGCGCGATGCCGAGCGCGAGCAGATCCTGAACGATTACCTCGAGCGCGGCGAAAAGATCATGACGGGCACGGTGAAGCGCCTCGACAAGGGCAACTTCATCGTCGAATCGGGCCGTGTCGAAGCGCTGCTGCGCCGCGACCAGCTGATCCCGAAGGAAAATCTGCGCGTGGGTGACCGCGTGCGTGCATACATCGCGAAGGTCGACCGCACCGCGCGCGGCCCGCAGATCGAACTCTCGCGCACCGCGCCCGAGTTCCTGATGAAGTTGTTCGAGATGGAAGTGCCGGAAATCGAGCAGGGCCTGCTCGAGATCAAGGCAGCCGCTCGCGATCCGGGCGTGCGCGCGAAGATCGGCGTGATCGCCTACGACAAGCGGATCGATCCGATCGGCACCTGCGTCGGCATCCGCGGTTCGCGCGTGCAGGCCGTGCGCAACGAGCTCGGTGGCGAAAACATCGACATCGTGCTATGGTCCGAGGATCCCGCCCAGTTCGTGATCGGCGCGCTCGCGCCGGCAGCCGTCCAGTCGATCGTCGTCGATGAAGAAAAGCACTCGATGGACGTCGTCGTCGACGAAAACGAGCTGGCTGTCGCGATCGGCCGCAGCGGTCAGAACGTTCGCCTTGCCGGCGAGCTGACCGGCTGGCAGATCAACATCATGACGCCGGACGAATCCGCCCTGAAGCAGGGTGAAGAGCGCGATCGACTGCGTTCGCTGTTCATGGCGCGTCTCGACGTCGACGAAGAAGTTGCCGACATCCTGATCGACGAAGGCTTCACGAGCCTCGAAGAGATCGCTTACGTGCCGCTCAACGAAATGCTCGAAATCGAGGCGTTCGACGAGGACACCGTGCACGAGCTGCGCAACCGCGCACGCGATGCACTGTTGACGATGGCGATCGCGAACGAAGAAAAGGTCGAAAACGCAGCGCTGGATTTGAAGGGCCTCGACGGCGTCACGCCGGAGTTGCTCGCGAAGCTGGCCGAACACGGCATGCAGACGCGCGACGATCTCGCCGAGCTGGCTGTGGATGAACTGGTCGACATGACCGGGATGGAAGAGGATGCCGCTAAGGCGTTGATCATGAAAGCACGTGAACACTGGTTCCAGTGAGAAATGACCATGGCGCACTGATTTGATGGCGGCCGTATGGCCTGACCCGATGCTAACCGCAAGGAATCGGTCCTTGCACTAAGAGGAATGAATGGCGAGTAACAACGTAGCCCAATTTGCCGCGGAACTGAAAATGCCTGCTGGTGTGCTGCTCGAACAGCTGCAGGCAGCGGGCGTCCAGAAAGCGAGTGAAGACGATGCGCTGTCCGAGGCGGACAAGGCGCGTCTGCTCGATCATTTGCGCAAGTCGCACGGCGCAACCGACGGCGACAAGCGCAAGATCACGCTGACCCGCAAGCATACGTCGGAGATCAAGCAGTCTGACGCGACGGGCAAGGCTCGCACCATTCAGGTCGAGGTTCGCAAGAAGCGTACGTTCGTCAAGCGCGACGACGTGGCCGAGGGTGCGGAACAGGGTCAGGTGCAGGTTGCCGAAGCGGATGACGATGCGGATCTGAAGCGTCGCGAGGAAGAAGCGCGCCGCGAGGCCGAGCTGCTCGAAAAGCAGGCGCAGGAACTGCGCGAGCGTCAGGAACGCCTCGAGCGCGAGGAAGCCGAGCGCCGTGCCCGCGAGGAAGCGGCCGAAGCCGAGCGCCGTCGTGCCGAGGAAGAAGCAGCGGTGAAGCGCGCCGCTGCCGAAGCCGCAGCGGCACAGCAGGCTGCTGCCCAGCAGGCCGCCGAAGCCCAGCAGGAAGCAGCCGGTGCGCAGTCCGCGCAGGACGAAGCGCGCGCGGCCGCCGAACGTGCGGCCCAGCGTGAAGCGGCGAAGAAGGCCGAGGACGCTGCCCGCGAGGCGGCCGACAAGGCGCGGGCCGAGCAGGAAGAGATCAGCAAGCGTCGTGCGGCGGCAGAAGCCGAGGCTCGCGCGATCCGCGAAATGATGAACACGCCGCGCAAGGCCGTGGTCAAGGCAGTCGAGCCGCCGAAGCCGGTGGAACCGCCGAAGCCGGCCGAAGCGAAGGGCACGCTGCACAAGCCGGCCAAGCCAGCAGGCGCAGGCGCGCAGGCACGTCCGGCCGTGAAGAAGCCGGCCGGCGCAGCGCCGGCGACGACGCAGGCGCCGGCAGGCGCGGGCGACCGCAACAAGAAGCCGGGTGGCGGCAAGGGCGGCTGGCAGGACGACGCAGCCAAGCGCCGCGGCATCAAGACGCGCGGCGATTCGAGCGGCGGTGTCGACCGCGGTTGGCGCGGCGGCCCGAAGGGGCGCGGCCGTCACCAGGACAGCGCATCGACGTTCCAGGCGCCGACCGAGCCGATCGTGCGTGAAGTGCACGTGCCGGAAACCATCTCGGTTGCCGATCTCGCGCACAAGATGTCGATCAAGGCCTCCGAAGTCATCAAGGTGATGATGAAGATGGGCCAGATGGTCACGATCAACCAGGTGCTGGACCAGGAAACGGCGATGATCGTCGTCGAGGAACTGGGCCACCGTGCGGTCGCCGCAAAGCTGGACGATCCGGAAGCACTGCTGGTCGAAGGCGAGACCGGTACCGATGCGGAGCAACTGCCGCGTCCGCCGGTCGTCACCGTGATGGGTCACGTCGACCACGGCAAGACCTCGCTGCTCGACCACATCCGCCGCGCGAAGGTTGCAGCGGGCGAAGCGGGCGGCATTACGCAGCACATCGGCGCATACCACGTCGAAACGCCGCGCGGTGTCATCACGTTCCTCGATACGCCGGGTCACGAGGCGTTCACGGCAATGCGTGCACGCGGCGCGAAGGCGACCGACATCGTCGTGCTGGTGGTGGCTGCGGACGACGGCGTGATGCCGCAGACGAAGGAAGCCATCGCTCACGCGAAGGCGGGTGGCGTGCCGATCGTCGTGGCGATCAACAAGATCGACAAGCCGGAAGCGAACCCGGACCGCGTCAAGCAGGAACTGGTCGCGGAAGGCGTCGTGCCGGAAGAATACGGTGGCGATTCGCCGTTCGTGCCGGTGTCGGCGAAGACGGGTGCCGGTATCGACGACCTGCTCGAGAACGTGCTGCTTCAGGCCGAAGTGCTGGAACTGAAGGCACCGGTCGAGGCGCCGGCCAAGGGCATCGTGATCGAAGCGAAGCTGGACAAGGGCAAGGGCCCGGTCGCGACGATCCTGGTGCAGTCCGGTACGCTGAACCGCGGCGACATCGTGCTGGCAGGTACGGCTTATGGCCGCGTGCGTGCGATGCTCGACGAGAACGGCAAGCCGACGAAGGAAGCCGGCCCGTCGATCCCGGTCGAAATCCAGGGTCTGTCGGAAGTGCCGGGTGCGGGCGAGGAAGTGATCGTGCTGCCGGACGAGCGCAAGGCGCGCGAAATCGCGCTGTTCCGTCAGGGCAAGTTCCGCGACGTCAAGCTGGCGAAGCAGCAGGCCGCGAAGCTGGAAAGCATGCTCGAGCAGATGGGCGAAGGCGAAGTGCAGAACCTGCCGCTCATCATCAAGGCGGACGTGCAGGGCTCGCAGGAAGCACTCGTGCAGTCGCTGCTCAAGCTGTCGACCGACGAAGTGCGCGTGCAGATCGTGCACAGCGCGGTGGGCGGCATCAGCGAAAACGACGTCAACCTCGCGACGGCATCGAAGGCGGTCATCATCGGCTTCAACACGCGTGCGGATGCACAGGCGCGCAAGCTGGCCGAAGCGAACGGTATCGATATTCGCTACTACAACATCATCTACGACGCAGTGGATGAAGTGAAGGCCGCGATGTCGGGCATGCTGGCGCCGGAGAAGCGCGAAGTCGTGACGGGCATGGTCGAGGTGCGTCAGGTGTTCAAGGTGCCGAAGGTCGGTACGGTTGCCGGCTGTATGGTCACCGACGGTATCGTCAAGCGCTCGTCGTCGGTTCGCGTGCTGCGCAACAACGTCGTGATCTTCACGGGCGAACTCGAATCGCTGAAGCGCTTCAAGGACGACGTGAAGGAAGTCAAGCAAGGCTTCGAATGCGGTATGTCGGTGAAGAACTTCAACGACATCATCGAAGGCGACCAGTTCGAAGTCTTCGAAGTGACCGAAGTCGCACGTACGCTGTAATCGTCGCGTATCGGCTCGTGGGCGGGGCAGGCTTGGGCCTGTCCCGCCCATTTTCATGGTGGCGCGCCAGCGGCGCACCGCTTTATCCTGATAAACGGATCACGGATCGATCATGTCCAGGAAACGTACTTCCCCCAATCGCAACGTTCAGATTGCAGACCAGATTCAACGCGATCTGTCCGAGCTCATCATGCGCGAGGTCAAGGACCCGCGCATCGGCATCGTGACCATCCAGAGCGTGGAGCTCACGCCGGACTATGCGCACGCGAAAGTTTATTTCACGGCGCTCACCGGCGATCCGGACAAGACGCAGGAAGCGCTGAATCACGCGTCGGGTCACCTGCACAACCTGCTCTTCAAGCGCCTGCACATTCATACGGTGCCGACGCTGCATTTCCATTACGACCAGACGATCGAAAAAGCGGTGGAAATGTCGCGTCTGATCAAGGAAGCCAACTCGACGCGCGCGAAGGACGACGACGAAGCCGACGCGCCCGCGAAGGACGAGTGAGCGCGCGCGCCCCATGAAGACTGCAGCTCCTCAGCGTCCACGCGTGCCGCGGCGCGCGCTGGACGGCGTGCTCCTGCTGGACAAGCCGGTCGGCCTGTCGAGTAACGACGCCCTGATTCGCGCGAAGCGCCTGCTTCTCGCGAAGAAAGCCGGCCATACCGGCACGCTCGATCCGCTGGCCTCGGGGCTGTTGCCGCTGTGCTTCGGCGAGGCGACGAAGTTCTCGCAGGACTTGCTCGAAGCGGACAAGACCTACGAAGCGACGATGCGTCTCGGCGTGCGCACGACCACCGGCGATGCCGAAGGCGACGTGCTCGACACGCGCGTCGTCGAATGCGACCGGACGGCGGTGGAGGCGGCACTCGCGCACTTTACCGGCGAGATCGTGCAGGTGCCGCCGATGTATTCGGCGCTCAAGCGCGACGGCAAGCCGCTGTATGAATATGCGCGCGCGGGCCAGACAGTCGAACGGGAAGGCCGCAACGTGACGATCCATGCGCTCGATCTGCTGGCCTGCGACCTGCCGGACGTGACCTTTCGAGTGACTTGCAGCAAGGGGACGTATGTACGCACGCTGGCGGAGGATATCGGCGAAGCGCTCGGCTGCGGCGCGCATCTGACGATGCTGCGTCGCACGGGCGTCGGCGCGCTGACGCTCGAACATGCGGTGACGCTCGACGCGCTGTCCGACGCCGCCGAAGCGGCGCGCGACGCGTGGCTTCAGCCGGTCGACGCGCTGCTGTCGACGTTTCCGCTGGTGCGTCTCGACGAAGCCTGCGCGAAGCGGTTCCTGCACGGCCAGCGTCTGCCGCTGTCGGCGCTCGATTCGATCGACGCGGCGGAGGGCGAGCGTGTGCGCGTGTACGACGCGGCACGGCTGCTCGGCGTGGCTCGCAAGGCCAACGGCGTGCTCGCACCTGAGCGCCTCGTCGTGACGGCAGCGTGATGCGCGGCGCGCAAGCGCCGTCGGCATGAAAGAAAGCCCGGTCGAAATCGACCGGGCTTTTTGTTTGGCGTGTGCGTTCGAGCGCGGTGCTCAGTGTGCAGCCGACGCCGCCGCACCCGCATCGCCGCCGCCCGCGCGTTCGGGCTTCGTGATCCAGATCAGTCCGATCAGCAGCACGAAGATCGCCGCGGAGATGTAGAACAGGTCGTTCACGCCGAGTTGCGCGGCCTGCTGCGTGGCCATGTTGTTGATGAGACCGTGCGCCTGGTCCTGCGTCAGCCCGAGGTTGCCCATCTGCGTGACGGCCTGGTTGAACGTCGGATTGTACGGGTTGGTCTGCTCGACCAGTTGCGCGTGGTGGAAATTGTTCCGGTGGTCCCACGCGGTCTGGAAGATCGACGTGCCGATGCCGCCGCACATGATTCGCACGAAGTTCGACAAGCCCGATGCCGCGGGGATGCGGTGGCCGGGCAGGCCGGACAGCGTGATCGACACGAGCGGGATGAAGAAGCCGGCCATCGCGATGCCTTGCACGAGCGTCGGCAGCGTCAGCGACCACTCGTCGACGCCGGTCGTGTAGCGCGAGCGCATCCAGAAGCACAGCGCGAACGTCAGGAATGCGGCGGTCGCGATGTAGCGTGGGTCCGTGCGCGGCAGGAACTTGCCAGTCAGCGGCGACAGCAGGATCGCGAACAGCCCGACGGGCGCCATCACGAGGCCTGCATCGGTTGCCGTGTAGCCGATCTGGGTCTGCAGCCACAGCGGCAGCAGCACGAGGTTGCCGAAGTAGAGCCCGTAGCCGACCGCGAGGGCAATCGTGCCGCCCGTGAAGTTGCGCATCCGGAACAGCGACAAGTCGACGACCGGATGTTCGGCGGTCAGCTCCCAGATCACGAAGAACGCGAACGAAATGACCGCGATCAGCGCGAGCGCGATGATCGTCGTCGACGCGAACCAGTCGAGATCCTTGCCCTTGTCGAGCATGATTTGCAGCGAGCCGACCCACAAGACGAGCAGCGCGAGGCCGACGCCGTCGATCGGCGCGCGACGCACCGTGGATTCGCGCGTGCGATAGATCGACCAGGTGGCCAGCGCGGCGGCGATGCCGACCGGGATGTTCACGTAGAAGATCCACGGCCAAGAATAGTTATCCGAAATCCAGCCGCCGAGGATCGGGCCCGCGACCGGTGCGATCAGCGTCGTCATCGACCATAGCGCGAGCGCCATCGGCGCTTTCGCGCGAGGGTAGCTCGACAGCAGCAGCGATTGCGACAGCGGAATCATCGGCCCGGCGACCGCGCCCTGGAGCACGCGCGACGCGAGCAGGAACGGCAAGCTCGGCGCCAGCCCGCACATCCACGACGAGATGACGAACAGGATGATCGACGCGAGGAACAGACGAACCTGCCCGAAGCGGTCGGTCAGCCAGCCGGTCAGCGGCACGGAGATCGCGTTCGCGACGGCGAACGACGTGATGACCCACGTACCCTGGTCGGACGATACGCCGAGGTCGCCCGAGATGGTCGGGATCGCGACGTTCGCGATGGACGTGTCGAGCACGTTCATGAACACCGCGAGCGATACCGCGATCGTTCCGAGCACGAGTTGCCCGCCCTGCAGGGGCGGGTGGGAGACAGGAGCCTGTGCCATGTCGGTAGTTTTCCGGAATCGGAGCCGTTACATCATCTTTGCGGTGCCGTTCGACTTCGCCGCGGCCGGTGCCGGCGCGTTGCCGCCGGCATTCTCGGCGATGATGCGCGCGATCTCGGCGTCGGCTTCGTCGCCGTACTTCGCGAACACGCTGGTCTCGTAGACTGTGTTCTTTGCGTTGACCAGCTGGTCGCCGCGCTCGTCCTTGATGTCGACGTCGACCTGCATCGACAGGCCGATGCGCAGCGGGTGCTTTTCCAGGTCCTTCGGATCGATCTCGATACGCACCGGCAGGCGCTGCACGACCTTGATCCAGTTGCCCGTCGCATTCTGCGCCGGCAGCAGCGAGAACGCCGAACCCGTGCCGGCCGAGAAGCCGACGACCTTGCCGTGGTAGACGGCCGACGAGCCGTAGATGTCGGCGGTCAATTCGACCGGCTGGCCGATGCGCATGTGCTTGAGCTGGACTTCCTTGAAGTTGGCGTCGACCCACACCGCGTTCAGCGGCACGACCGACATCAGCGGGTTGCCCGGCGACACGCGCTGGCCGACCTGCACCGAGCGCTTCGCGACATAGCCGGTGACCGGCGCGGGCAGCACGTTGCGCGCGTTCGCGAGGTATGCGTCGCGAACTTTCGCTGCCGCGGCCATCACGTTCGGGTGCGACGCGATCGTCGTGTTCGCGGTCAGTGCGCGGTTCGATGCGAGCTGCTGTTGCGCCGCGTCGACCGACGCCTGCGCGGCGCGCACCGCGTCGCGTGCGTGGGAAATTTCCTCCTGCGATACGGCGCCCGTTTGCGCGACGGCCATCCGGCGGCGCAGGTCGTCCTGCGCCTTCGACAGGTCGGACTGACGCAGCGCGACCTGCGCGCGGTACTGGTCGTCGTTGACGAACAGGCCGCGCACCTGGCGTACCGTCTGCGCAAGGTTGGCCTCGGCCTGCTGCAGCGCGACTTGCGAGTCGGCCGGATCGAGCACGACCAGCGGATCGCCGGCCTTGACCGTCTGCGTGTCGTCGGCCTTCACGGCGATCACGGTACCCGTGACCTGCGGCGTGATCTGCACGACGTTGCCGTTCACGTACGCGTCGTCGGTCTCTTCATGGAAGCGCGCGACCAGGAAGTAGTACAGACCGTACGCGATGGCAGCGATCACGATGACCGCGATCAGCAGCGTCATCATCCGTTTGCGCTTCCCGTTGTTCTGCGCCTGTGCGCTGGCGGCGTTTTGTTGAGGGTCGCTCATGGCGATTTTCTCCGTCCGTTATTTCGAGTGTCTGCGTAGTGGTGGCGCCGGATCAGTTGGCGGCCTGTTTTGTCTGCTTGTCGGCGTCGGGCGCGGCGAGCCGCGTGCCGGTCGCGTCGAACCCGCCGCCGAGCGCCTTGATCAGCGCGAGCTGCATGTCGCGCCGGCGCATCTTCAGGTTCGTCACCGTCTGTTCGGACGCGAGGCGGTTGCTGTCGGCGGTCAGCACCTGGAGCTGCGGCGACAGGCCGGCCTTGTAGCGGATCACGGCAAGGTCGTATGCACGCGTCGACGCGTCGAGTGCACGCTGCGCGTCGTCCATCTGGCGATCGACCGCGCGGATCGACGCGACCTGCGTCGCGACGTCGTTCAGCGCGCTGATGAGCGTCTGGTTGTAGTTCGCGACCGACAGGTCGAAGTCTGCATAGCGGCCCTTGAGCTGCGCGCGCAACGCACCGGCATCGAAGATCGGCAGGTGGATGGCGGGGCCGAACTGCGCCTGGCGGCTCGCGAAATTCAGGAATTTGCCCCAGCCGAACGCGTCGAAGCCGAAGCCGGCAGCGAGGTTGACGTCGGGGAAGAATTCGGCCTTCGCTTCCTTCACGTCGTGCATCGCGGCCTCGACCTGCCAGCGCGCGGCGACGATGTCGGGACGGCGCGACACGAGGTCGGCTGGCAGGTTGCCGGGCAGTGCGACTTCGCCGGTCGGGTTCATCACGGGCGCGGCGATCTGCAGCCCACGGTCCGGCCCCTTGCCGAGCAGCGCGGCGAGTTGGTAGCGCACGGTCGTGATCTGGCCGTCGAGGTCGGACAGCGACGCCTGGGTCGTCGCGATGTTGCCCCGCGCGGTCTGGCGCTCCACGTTGGTGTCGAGGCCGGCCGATACGCGGCCGTCGGTGATCTTGCCGACCGTCTGACGGTTGGTGATCTCGCGCTGCGCGATGTCGCGCAGCGCATACAGTTGCGCAAGCGAGTTGTAGGTGCGGGCGACCGACGACGCGAGCGTGATGCGCGCCTGCTGCATGTCGGCTTCGGCGGCTTTTTCCTGCGACACGGCCGTATGCAGGCGCTCGCGATTCTTGCCCCACAGGTCGAGATCCCACGACGCGCTCGCGAGCGCGTTGTTCTCGCTATACCACTGGCCGCCGTACGGAGGCGGGAACAGCGCATTCGACGAATACAGCTCACGCGTCCACGAATAGCTGGCTTCGGCCTTCGGCATCAGGTTCGAGCGCGACGATTCGATGTACGACGACGCCTTCGCGATGCGCGCCTGTGCCTGCGCGATCGACGGGCTGCCCTGGAGCGCCTCGTCGATCAGCTTCGGCAGCTGCGGATCGCCGAACTGGTTCGCCCAGTCGAGTGCCGGCCACTGGCCGCCCTGGGCGGGCAGGCTCTGGGCGGTTTCGAATTGCGACGCGGGAGCGATCTGCTTGTCGCTCTTGATGCCGATGTAGTTTGCGCAGCCCGCCAGTGCCAGCGCGGCGACCGCGGCGGCAACGGCGGCGCGGCACGACCCGGCGCGCACGGACAACGGGGAGGATTTCATCGCGCTGTTCCCTGACTCGGAATGAATGATGGACACTGCAAGGATTTCCTTACATTAATCTGTCAAAAGTAATTGTTATGGCAACTATTCCGTGACGCTACCGCCGGCGGTCTCGCAATAGTTGCTGAGAATGCGGCGCAGCATGCTCTTCAGGAACCCGACTTCTTCAGGCGTAAAACCGTCCAGCAATTGGTCCAGTACGCTGCGAAACACCGGCGGCAGCCGCTCTGCCAGCGCGCGGCCTTCGTCGGTCAGCTCGAGACGCACGACCCGCCGATCCTCGATGCTGCGCACACGGGACAGCAGGCCGCGCTTCTCGACGCGATCGAGCAGGCGCGTGACCGCGCTCGCGTCGATCCCGTATTCCCGAGCGAGTTCCGCGGCCGTCGAGCATTTGCCGACCGCGATCATGAACAGCATGCTCGCCTGCGTGCCCGTGATGCCGAGCTCTTCCTGCGTGCGCTGTGTGACGAGGTTGGTCATCACCGATTTCACGCGCGACATCAGATAACCGACGCTGTCGTTCATCTGGTACGAGGACAGCGGCGAAACAGGCGATTGGGAAGGAGAATCCGACATAAAACCCTGAGGCTGCAATAGTTGACTAGGCAGCAGTATAGGCACAATTGCTTGCCGCGGCAAATGTTAATCGAACGGGCGAGGGCGCGCTCCGCGTCCCGAAATTCCCGTGTCGTCGTCAGGGTTTTCGGTTTGCCGTCGGCGGTGTCGGCCGGTCGATCTGCCGGCTCGATTTACCCGTCTGCGACGAGGACAGGGAGGCGTCGTTTGCTGCGTTGCAAAGGCAGTCCGGCTTTCGACATCCTCACGTGCTATAATTTGCGGTTTCCAAGCTGCAACGCGCGCGCACGTGTCCCGGTGACTGACGAGCGTGCGCGTTTGCGCGTTCAACGATTTCCAGGTTTCTATGACCCGCGCCCTTCGTAACATCGCCATCATCGCTCACGTCGACCACGGCAAGACCACGCTCGTCGACCAACTGCTTCGCCAGTCCGGCACCTTCCGCGAGAACCAGCAGATTGCCGAGCGGGTGATGGACTCGAACGACATCGAAAAAGAGCGCGGGATCACGATTCTCGCGAAGAACTGCGCGGTCGAATACGAAGGCACGCACATCAACATCGTCGACACGCCGGGGCACGCGGACTTCGGTGGCGAGGTGGAGCGCGTGCTGTCGATGGTCGACTCGGTGCTGCTGCTGGTCGACGCCGTCGAGGGTCCGATGCCGCAAACGCGCTTCGTCACGAAGAAGGCGCTCGCGCTCGGTCTGAAGCCGATCGTCGTCATCAACAAGATCGACCGTCCGGGCGCGCGGATCGACTGGGTCATCAACCAGACCTTCGATCTGTTCGACAAGCTTGGCGCGACCGAAGAGCAGCTCGACTTCCCGATCGTCTACGCATCGGGCCTGAACGGCTACGCCTCGCTCGATCCGGCGACCCGCGAAGGCGACATGCGTCCGCTGTTCGAGGCGATCCTCGCGCACGTGCCGGTTCGCCCGGCCGACCCGGAAGCGCCGCTGCAGCTCCAGATCACGTCGCTCGACTTTTCGACGTACGTCGGCCGGATCGGCGTCGGCCGCATCACGCGCGGCCGCATCAAGCCGGGTCAACCGGTCGTGATGCGCTTCGGTCCGGAGGGCGACGTGCTGAACCGCAAGATCAACCAGGTGCTGTCGTTCAAGGGCCTCGAGCGCGTGCAGGTCGAGTCGGCGGAAGCCGGCGACATCGTGCTGATCAACGGTATCGAAGACGTCGGCATCGGCGCGACGATCTGCGCGGTCGATACGCCGGAAGCGCTGCCGATGATCACCGTCGACGAGCCGACGCTGACGATGAACTTCCTCGTCAACTCGTCGCCGCTGGCCGGTCGCGAAGGCAAGTTCGTGACGAGCCGCCAGATCCGCGACCGCCTGATGAAGGAACTGAATCACAACGTCGCGCTGCGCGTGAAGGATACCGGTGACGAAACGGTGTTCGAAGTGTCGGGCCGCGGCGAACTGCACCTGACGATTCTCGTCGAGAACATGCGCCGTGAAGGCTACGAACTGGCCGTGTCGCGTCCGCGCGTCGTGATGCAGGAAATCGACGGCGTGCGGCACGAGCCGTACGAGCTGCTGACCGTCGACGTTGAGGACGAGCATCAGGGCGGCGTGATGGAAGAGCTCGGTCGCCGCAAGGGCGAAATGCTCGACATGGCGTCGGATGGCCGCGGTCGCACGCGTCTGGAATACAAGATCTCGGCGCGTGGCCTGATCGGCTTCCAGAGCGAATTCCTGACGCTGACGCGCGGCACGGGCCTGATGAGCCACATCTTCGACTCGTACGCACCGGTCAAGGACGGCTCGGTGTTCGAGCGCCGCAACGGCGTGCTGATCTCGCAGGACGACGGCGCTGCCGTGGCGTACGCACTGTGGAAGCTGCAGGATCGCGGCCGCATGTTCGTGAAACCGGGCGATGCGCTGTATGAGGGCATGATCATCGGTATCCACAGCCGCGACAACGACCTCGTCGTGAACCCGATCAAGGGCAAGCAGCTGACCAACGTGCGTGCGTCGGGCACCGACGAAGCCGTGCGTCTCGTGCCGCCGGTCCAGATGTCGCTCGAATACGCGGTCGAATTCATCGACGACGACGAACTCGTGGAAGTGACGCCGCAGTCGATCCGTCTGCGCAAGCGCTTCCTGAAGGAGCACGAGCGTCGCCGCGCGAGCCGCGAAGGCGCGGTCGACTAAGCATCGGCTGTTCCCGTGCATGACGAAAAAGGCTGCCTTCGGGCGGCCTTTTTTGCATCTGCGCAGTGTGCAATCGAGCGGGTTGCAAAACACTGTTCCCGCGAGTCGCGGCAATCCGGCGAAACCCCGTCACGCGGCGCTTTCAGCCGCATTTCGCCGTGAACTTCGGTATCGGTTCTGTGATATGCTGCGCGCACGCAAGTTTTAGGTCCTTCCAAGCAAGACTTGATTCGCAATCCGCTAAACGGTCAGGCCGTGTCGCGGAAGGTTGAGTAACCCGCTATTTCTCGAGAAGCTCGAAGAAAGGTGAGCGTAAAATGTCAGATGTAATGAAGCAGTTTCAGCTGAACTCCTATCTGTTCGGCGGCAATGCTTCGTACGTTGAAGAACTGTACGATGCATACCTCAACAATCCGGCATCGGTGCCGGAGAACTGGCGAGAGTATTTCGACGCGCTGCAGAACGTGCCTGCAACCGACGGCTCGAACGCCAATGACGTTGCTCATTTCCCGATCGTCGAATCGTTTGCCGAGCGTGCGAAGGCCAATGCCTTCATCCCGCGCGAAAGCACGAGCAATCTGGCGACCGCGCGCAAGCAGGTCCACGTCCAGTCTCTCATCAGCGCATATCGCTTCCTCGGCTCGCAATGGGCCAATCTGGATCCGCTGAAGCGTCGCGAACGTCCCGCCATCCCCGAACTCGAACCCGCGTTCTACGACTTCTCCGAAGGCGACCTCGACCAGACGTACAGCGCAAGCAACCTGTATTTCGGTTTCGACCAGGCTTCGCTGCGCGACATCGTCAAGGGCCTGCGTGACACGTACTGCGGCACGATCGGCGCCGAATACATGTACATCAGCGATCCGGAGCAGAAGCGCTGGTGGCAGGAGCGCCTGGAATCGACCCGCGCGACGCCGTCCTTCTCGATCGACAAGAAGAAGCACATCCTGAATCGCCTGACGGCAGCGGAAGGCCTCGAGCGCTATCTGCACACCAAGTACGTCGGCCAGAAGCGCTTCTCGCTCGAAGGCGGCGAAAGCTTCATCGCGGCGATGGACGAAGTCGTCCAGCACGCAGGCAAGACCGGCGTGCAGGAAATCATCATCGGCATGGCGCACCGCGGCCGTCTGAACGTGCTGGTCAACACGCTGGGCAAGATGCCGGCCGACCTGTTCGCCGAATTCGAAGGCAAGCACGTCGACGACCTGCCGGCAGGTGACGTGAAGTACCACAAGGGCTTCTCGTCGGACGTGTCGACCGAAGGCGGTCCGGTCCACCTGTCGCTCGCGTTCAACCCGTCGCACCTCGAAATCGTGAACCCGGTGGTCGAAGGTTCGGCGAAGGCACGGATGGACCGCCGCGGCGACGAAGACGGCCTGCAGGTGCTGCCGGTGCAGATCCACGGTGACGCGGCCTTCGCTGGCCAGGGCGTCGTGATGGAAACGCTGAACCTCGCGCAGACGCGCGGTTACGGCACGCACGGCACGCTGCACATCGTCATCAACAACCAGATCGGCTTCACGACGTCCGACCCGCGCGACGCGCGCTCGACGCTGTACTGTACCGACGTGGTCAAGATGATCGAAGCGCCGGTGCTGCACGTGAACGGCGACGATCCGGAAGCCGTCGTGCTCGCGATCCAGATCGCGATCGACTACCGGATGCAGTTCCACAAGGATGTCGTGATCGACATCGTCTGCTTCCGCAAGCTGGGTCACAACGAGCAGGACACGCCGGCGGTCACGCAGCCGCTGATGTACAAGAAGATCGCGCAGCACCCGGGCACTCGTGCGCTGTACGCCGAGAAGCTCGTGCAGCAGGGCGTGATCACCGCCGAAGACGCCGACAACTACGTGAAGGCGTACCGCAAGGCGATGGACGACGGCCACCACACCGTCGATCCGGTCCTGTCGAACTACAAGAGCAAGTATGCGGTCGACTGGGTTCCGTTCCTGAACCGCAAGTGGACGGATGCAGCCGATACGGCCGTGCCGCTCGCCGAACTGAAGCGCCTCGGCGAACGCATCACGACGGTCCCGGAAAACTTCAAGGTCCACCCGCTCGTCGAGCGCGTGATCAACGACCGCCGCAACATGGCGCGCGGCGACCAGCCGCTCGACTGGGGCATGGGCGAACACCTCGCATTCGCGTCGCTCGTCGCATCGGGCTACTCGGTGCGCCTGACGGGCCAGGACTCGGGCCGCGGCACGTTCACGCACCGTCACGCGGTGCTGCACGACCAGAACCGCGAGCGCTGGAACGACGGCACGTACGTGCCGCTGCAGAACATCGCCGACGGTCAGGCGAAGTTCACGGTGATCGACTCGGTGCTGTCGGAAGAAGCGGTGCTGGGCTTCGAATACGGTTACTCGACCGCCGAGCCGAACACGCTCGTGCTGTGGGAAGCCCAGTTCGGCGACTTCGTCAACGGCGCGCAGGTCGTGATCGACCAGTTCATCTCGTCGGGCGAAGTGAAGTGGGGCCGCGTGTCGGGTCTCACGATGCTGCTGCCGCACGGCTACGAAGGCCAGGGTCCGGAACACTCGTCTACGCGTATCGAGCGTTTCCTGCAGCTGTGTGCCGATCACAACATGCAGGTCGTTCAACCGACGACGCCGGCACAGATTTTCCACCTGCTGCGTCGCCAGATGATCCGTCTGTTCCGCAAGCCGCTGATCGTCGCAACGCCGAAGTCGCTGCTGCGCCACAAGGAAGCGGTGTCGGACCTGTCGGAACTCGCGAAGGGTTCGTTCCAGCCGGTGCTGGGCGAAACCGACGGCGGCATCGACGCGAAGAAGGTCAAGCGCGTGCTGGCGTGTTCGGGCCGCGTGTACTACGACCTCGTCGCGCATCGCCGCGAAGCGAAGGCGAACGACGTCGCGATCATCCGTATCGAGCAGCTGTATCCGTTCGCGCACAAGCAGTTCGAAGCCGAAATGAAGAAGTACGAGAACGCGACTGAAGTGGTCTGGGTGCAGGACGAGCCGCAGAACCAGGGCCCCTGGTTCTACGTCGAGCACCACCTGAAGGAAGGCATGAAGGAAGGGCAGAAGCTGGCATACAGCGGCCGTCCGGCTTCGGCCTCGCCGGCGGTTGGCTACTACGCGAAGCACTACGAGCAGCAGAAGGCCCTCATCGAAGGTGCGTTCGGCCGCCTGAAGAGCGCATCGATCGCGAAATAATCGACGTCAAGCGAAACGGGAAGGCGCGCAGCGCTTTCCCGTGTCTTTTGGCCCGCCGGGCGCGTCGCGCGCCGCATCGGCCGAAGGAATCGCACGAACCTCGTCATTACCCAGATTAAGCATCCAGGAAAATCACATGGCTATCGTAGAAGTCAAAGTCCCCCAGCTTTCGGAGTCGGTTTCGGAAGCCACCATGCTGCAGTGGAAGAAGAAGCCGGGCGAAGCAGTCGCGCAGGACGAAATCCTGATCGAACTCGAGACCGACAAGGTCGTGCTCGAAGTGCCGGCACCGGCCGCGGGCGTGCTCGCGCAAGTGCTGCAGAACGACGGTGACACGGTCGTCGCCGACCAGATCATCGCGACGATCGACACCGAAGCGAAGGCAGGTGCTGCCGAAGCAGCGGCGGGCGCCGCCGAAGTGAAGCCGGCCGCAGCACCCGCTGCAGCCGCACCGGCAGCACAGCCGGCTGCCGCGGTTGCATCGAGCTCGGCAGCCGCATCGCCGGCCGCAGCGAAGCTGCTGGCCGAGAAGGGCCTGTCGGCAGGCGACGTCGCCGGTTCGGGCCGCGACGGCCGCGTCACGAAGGGCGACGCGCTGGCCGCAGGCAGCGCACCGAAGGCTGCTCCGGCCGCCGCACCGGCGAAGACCGCCGCTGCAAAGCCGTCGCTGCCGGAAGTGAAGGTGCCGGCGTCGGCCACGACGTGGCTCAACGATCGTCCGGAACAGCGCGTGCCGATGTCGCGTCTGCGTGCGCGTATCGCCGAGCGTCTGCTCGAGTCGCAGCAGACCAACGCGATCCTGACGACGTTCAACGAAGTCAACATGGCTCCGGTCATGGAGCTGCGCAACAAGTACAAGGACAAGTTCGAGAAGGAACATGGCGTGAAGCTCGGCTTCATGTCGTTCTTCGTGAAGGCGGCCGTGCATGCGCTGAAGAAGTTCCCGCTCGTGAACGCGTCGATCGACGGTAACGACATCGTCTATCACGGTTACTTCGACATCGGTATCGCCGTCGGCTCGCCGCGCGGCCTCGTGGTGCCGATCCTGCGCAATGCCGATCAACTGAGTCTCGCGGACATCGAGAAGAAGATCGCCGAATTCGGCCAGAAGGCGAAGGACGGCAAGCTGTCGATCGAGGAAATGACGGGCGGTACGTTCTCGATCTCGAACGGCGGCGTGTTCGGCTCGATGCTGTCGACGCCGATCATCAACCCGCCGCAGTCGGCCATCCTCGGCGTGCACGCGACGAAGGAGCGCCCGGTCGTCGAAAACGGCCAGATCGTGATCCGTCCGATCAACTACCTGGCACTGTCGTACGACCACCGGATCATCGACGGCCGCGAAGCCGTCCTGTCGCTCGTCGCGATGAAGGATGCGCTGGAAGATCCGGCACGCCTGCTGCTCGACCTGTAAGCCGAGTCTCACTGCATTGACCCGCTCCGCACGCTCGCGTACACGCGCGGCCGTGCGGGCGTACAAGTAGAAAGGATTGTCATGTCCAAGGAATTTGACGTCGTCGTGATCGGCGCCGGCCCCGGCGGCTACATCGCCGCGATTCGCGCCGCGCAGCTCGGCAAGACCGTTGCCTGTATCGAGAAGTGGAAGAACCCGGCCGGCGCGCTGAAGCTCGGCGGTACCTGCCTGAACGTCGGCTGCATCCCGTCGAAGGCGCTGCTCGCCTCGTCGGAAGAGTTCGAGAACACGTCGCATCACCTGGCCGACCACGGCATCACGGTCGACGGCGTGAAGATCGACGTCGCGAAGATGCTCGGCCGCAAGGATGCGATCGTCGAGAAGATGACGAGCGGGATCGAGTTCCTGTTCAAGAAGAACAAGATCACCTGGCTGAAGGGCCATGGCAAGTTCACCGGCAAGACCGACGCCGGCGTGCAGATCGAAGTGAGCGGCGAGGGCGAGGCCGAAGTCGTCACCGCGAAGAACGTGATCATCGCGACGGGTTCGAAGGCGCGTCACCTGCCGAACATCCCGGTCGACAACAAGATCGTGTCGGACAACGAAGGCGCGCTGACGTTCGACTCGGTGCCGAAGAAGCTCGCCGTGATCGGCGCAGGCGTGATCGGCCTCGAACTCGGCTCGGTGTGGCGTCGCCTGGGCGCCGAAGTGACGGTGCTCGAAGCGCTGCCGGCGTTCCTCGGCGCAGCCGACGAAGCGCTCGCGAAGGAAGCGGCCAAGCTGTTCAAGAAGCAAGGCCTCGACATCCATCTCGGCGTGAAGATCGGTGACGTGAAGACGACGGCGAACGGCGTGTCGATCGCCTACACCGACAAGGACGGCAACGCGCAGACGCTCGACGCCGACCGCCTGATCGTGTCGGTCGGCCGCGTGCCGAACACCGACAACCTCGGCCTCGAGGCGATCGGCCTGAAGGCGAACGAGCGCGGTTTCATCGACGTGGACGACCACTGCCGTACCGCGGTGCCGAACGTCTATGCGATCGGCGACGTGGTGCGTGGCCCGATGCTCGCGCACAAGGCGGAAGACGAAGGCGTGCTGGTCGCGGAAGTGATCGACGGCCAGAAGCCGCACATCGACTACAACTGCATTCCGTGGGTGATCTACACGTACCCGGAAATCGCATGGGTCGGCAAGACGGAACAGCAACTGAAGGCCGAAGGCCGCGAGATCAAGTCGGGCAAGTTCCCGTTCTCGATCAACGGCCGCGCGCTCGGCATGAACGCGCCGGACGGTTTCGTGAAGATGATCGCGGACGCGAAGACCGACGAACTGCTCGGCGTGCACGTGATCGCCGCGAACGCGTCGGACCTGATCGCGGAAGCCGTGGTGGCGATGGAGTTCAAGGCGGCGTCGGAAGACATCGCCCGCATCTGCCATCCGCACCCGTCGATGTCGGAAGTGATGCGCGAAGCGGCGCTCGCCGTCGACAAGCGCTCGCTGAACAGCTGAGCGCGATATAGCGCCGGCCGACCATCGGCCGGCGCAGCCGTCTCATGACGAAGGCGGGCGGGGTTTCCCGTCCGCCTTCGTTTTTTCCGGTTTGCCCGATGAACGTCACCGAATACTACACGCGCGAACTGACCACGCGCGGCTATCAGTCCGATCCCGCCCAGCGCGCGGCCGTCGATCGCCTGCAGTGCTGTTTCGACGAGTGGGTCGAATACAAGGCGCGTCGCTCGAACGCATTCAAGAAGCTCATCAATCATCCGGACCTCCCGCGCGGCGTCTATATGTGGGGCGGCGTCGGTCGCGGCAAGAGCTTCCTGATGGACAGCTTCTACGCGGTGGTGCCCGTGCAGCGCAAGACGCGCCTGCATTTCCACGAATTCATGCGTGAGGTACACCGCGAACTCGAGGAGCTGAAAGGGCAGGCCGATCCGCTCGACGAGCTCGCGCGACGCATCGCGAAGCGCTACCGGCTGATCTGCTTCGACGAATTCCATGTGTCGGACATCGCGGACGCGATGATCCTGTACCGGCTGCTCGATCGCCTGTTCAACAACGGCGTGCAGTTCGTGATGACGTCCAACTACGATCCCGACGATCTGTATCCCGACGGCCTGCATCGCGACCGCATGCTGCCGGCGATCGCGCTGATCAAGCAGAAGCTCGACGTGCTGAATGTCGACGCGGGCGTTGACTATCGCCAGCGCACGCTCGCGCAGGTGCAGATGTACCACACGCCGCTCGGCGCGGATGCCGATCGCGAACTGCGTCATGCATTCGCGAAGCTTGCCGCGGTGCCGGACGAAAGCCCGATCCTGCATATCGAGAAGCGCGAGCTGAAGGCGCTGCGCAAGGCCGACGGGGTCGTCTGGTTCGATTTCGCGACGCTGTGCGGCGGCCCGCGTTCGCAGAACGATTATCTCGAGCTTGCCAGCCGCTTCCATGCGATCGTGCTGTCGGAAGTGCCGCAGATGTCGCCGCGGATGGCGTCCGAGGCGCGGCGCTTCACGTGGCTCATCGACGTGCTGTACGACCACAAGGTCAAGCTGCTGATGTCCGCGGCGGTACCGGCGGAGCAGTTGTACGTCGAAGGGCCGATGGCGAACGAATTCGCGCGCACGGTTTCGCGGATCGTCGAGATGCAGTCGAAGGAATACCTCGAGACGCCGCGCCGCATCGTCGATACTTCGCTGACCTGATCGCGGTTTTCGGCAAATGACGGACTTCAAACGTCAATTCCGGTTAAATTATCGCGATCTCGGGGTAATTTCGGATTTGTCTTATATTCATGGTTGAGGGCTGTCGATATCGTTGAGTCATGGTTCCTAAGGCTGGAGATGTCCATGACACCGTATCGCGATCTGACCGACCATGAGTGGCGCTGCGTCGTACCGCTTCTGCCCGAAATGCAGCCGCGCACCGAGTTGCGCGGCCGTCCGTTGGCCAACACGCGCGCCGTCCTGAACGGCGTACTCTGGGTGATTTACAGCGGCGCGACCTGGTCCGCGATGCCGCGTCGCTACCCGTCGTACCAGACGTGCCATCGCCGCTTCAAGGTGTGGCACGAGACCGGCACGTTGATGCAGGTGATGCGCGAGCTGTATGGCGACGCCGGCGTGAATCTGTGCAAGGAGCTGGCCACGCGGATGCGCAAGCACGCGCAGTCGAAGGCGGCGGAGGTGCGCAGTGCTGCGGCGCCGGCGTATCGTGCACCGGGCAGCTATGCGGCGGATGCGCTGAAGCGTGCGGCATGACGTTGGTCGAATTCATTCGCGCCCGCATCAAAACAAAATCGGCCTGACGACATCGTCGCAGGCCGATTTTTCATTACGTTGCGCGTATCGACGCGCGTCGCGTTATTGCGCGCGAACCCAGGTCTGCGACCGGCCGAGCAGCGACACGCCGATATAGCCGCGCACGACGAGCTTCTGGCCGCCGTCTTCCAGCGACATCTTGCACTTGTAGACCTTGCCGTTTTCCGGGTCGAGGATATTGCCGCCGTCCCAGTGGTCGCCGTCCTTCTTCATCGCCTTGATGATCGTCATGCCCTTGATGAGCTGATCCTTGCGCTCGTCCGTGCATGCGGTGCAGCGGCGATCGGGCGTGTCGTTGGCGCCGAGGCCCTTGACGACCTTCCCCGCCAGCGAGCCTTCGCCGTCATCGGCGATCTGCACGAGCGCCTTCGGCTGATGCGTGTTGTCGTCGATCGTCTGCCACATGCCGACGGGGCTGTCGGCTTGGGCGAACGTAGGGGCGGCGCAAGCGAGCAGCGCGCTTGCAATGGCCAGCGTGCGCAACGGGCGGGTCAGTTGAATCATCGTCTTCCTCCTTGTTTCATGTCGTATTCGATGCGCTCGCACGACCGTCTGCATGGGGCGGTGGCATGTTGCGAGCTTTGCCAGAATACGTGAAACCGCGCGCTGCGTTTGATAGAGGGGGCTCTAATCCAAACGGCCCGCGCGACGCGGGCTGTTTGGTGACCGATCAGTTGAGCTGATACGAGAACGCGGCATTCACGCGCGGGCTGCGCGATGCGCTTTCAACCGGCGCATCGCCGACCGGCTTCGCGATATTCAGGTCGAGACTGTAGTAACGGCTGTCCGTAAACCGCACGCCGATACCGACCGACGACAGGCGGCTCGGCGACGGCGTGCCAGTATGCAGATACACGCGCGCCATGTCGTACGCAATGTACGGCGTGATGGATTTCATATACGTCCAGCCCGGCGTGAATCCGCGGTTGACCTCCAGCGACATCCCCCAGCCCGAGTCGCCGGACGTTTCGCCGGGCTGGTAGCCGAGCGCATAGCGCGTCGAACCGAACGAGATCTGCTCCGACGTCGGCAGCGAGTCGGGGCTGTACTGGCCGGTCAGCGAGACCGACGTGCCGATTTTGAACGGCCATTCGTTGGTCTGCGCGAAGGTTGCGCCGGTGCGCACGAACGTCAGCGAGATCGGGCTGTCAACCGATGTCGTGTTCGAGCCGATCGTGATGTCCTGCGATTTCGACGCGCCGAGAATGTTGAAACCCTTCGCGACGTTGACGCTCAGCTTCTGTACCTGCTTGGCCGACACGCTCGTGTAGTCGAGCTGCATTTGCAGCACGCGGACCTGCGAGCGCGTGTCGATGCTGTTGCCGCTGATCTTGTTCTGGTAACGGTCCTCGTTGTGTGACGCATAGCCCGACACGGTGCCGAGCAGGCTGCGCTGGTTGTTCAGCAGCAACGGATAGGACGCCGAAAGACCGAGCTTCTCGTTCTTGACCGTACGCTCGACGGTCGACGGCAGGCCCGGGTTGTCGGTCGGCTTGCCGCGATACGTGCTGGCGTCGAGGCGTGTGACCAGCCCGCTGCTGCCGACCGGCACCGCACCGCTGAACGCGACGTAGGTTTGCTTGTCGCGTCCGGGCGGCACCAGCGCGGAAATGCTCAATTGCTCGCCGAACGACGTGAGGCCGTTCTCCGTCGCGGTGATGAGGCCCTGGACGCCGGGGTGATTGAAGTCGATGCCGGTGCTGATGTTGAATGCTTTGCGGTCGACGGCCAGTTCGAGCGTCGTGGCGCCGTCGGTCGTTTGCGGCGGCGGCACGTTGGCCTTCACCGTCACGCCGGGCAGGAGGCCGAACGTGTTCACGTAGCGTTCGAACGTCGCGCGGCGCAGCGGGCGATCGGCCGTGATGTGCGCGGCGATCGCGCGGATTTTCGATTCCATCGCGCCGGGCTTGCCGGTGACCTTGACGTCCGACACATAGCCTTCGACGACCGTGACGCGCACGACGCCGTTCTCGAATGTCTGCGCTGGAATGAACGCGAACGACAACGCATAGCCGCGATCCTGATACAGCTTGGTCACGCCGTTCGCGGTTTCGATCAGTTCGCCGATCGTGATGTCCTTGCCGACGAGCGGCGTGAAGCGACGCGAGATTTCGTCGAAGGGCACCGACTTCACGCCTTCGACCTGGAACGTCGTCGGTGTCAGGTGCCGCGACAGCAACTCCTGGAGTTGCGGTGCCTGCGGCGCGACCTGCACGGTAACGCTCGGGCCTTTCTTTGGTGCGTTGATCTGGGGGAGGGAATCGAGCGGGTTACCTGCCGCGCGCGTCTGTGCTTGTGCCGTGCCTGCTGCCGCGATGGCGAGCAGCATCATCCATCTGTCGAGTCTGGATTTCATTGTTCTTCCTCGTAGGCCTTGCTTTTCGTCTTCTTTCTAATGCAGGCGCGCGACACCAGGGTGTCGCGCGCCGCTTGCCGCATTGCCGGTTGTGTTTGTACGGCCGCGCCTCATGCTCCGGCTGCAAAGGCGCGACCGTCCTCCTTACTTGCCAACGCTACCCAGCGTGCCCAGCAACCCCGTTACCGGCGCGAGGAGCCCCGTCGAGCTGCCCGACGATGCCGTCCCCGTCGCGCCGCCAACGAGCGACGTGACCGGTGCGAGCGGATTCGACGAAGCCCCGGACCCCGCCGCACCGCCGACTGCTCCGGTGACAGTATTCAGCAAACCGGTGACGGGCGCGAGAGGGTTTGCCCCGCCTGCGCCACCCGTTGCGCCGCCGAGCGTGCCCGTCAGCGTCGACACGAGACCGGTGACCGGTGCGAGCGGGCTGCTGCCCGAGCTGCCCGTTGCGCCACCGACTGCGCCGGTGAGCGAACCGAGCGGCGTCGAACCGAGACCGGACAGCAGGCCGCCGAGCGGGTTCGTCGAGCTGGAGCCCGACGACGAGCCGTTCTGTACGTTAGCCGTCGAGCCACCGACGAGGCTCGTGATCAGGCCGGGGATCGGCGCCGCGCCGTTCGGCCCGTTCGGGTTCACGAGGCCGCCTGCATTGGTCACGGTGTTGCCGACCGCGGTGACGAGCTGGCCGACATCGCCGACGAGCGGCTGATTCGACGTGCTGCCGACCTGCTTGCCCGCCGAGCTGATTGCGCCGCCGATCTGGCCCAGCAGGCCCGACACCGGTTGTCCGAGACCCGTGGTCGTGCCGACCTGCTGCGTGACCTGGCCCGCGGTGATCACCAGCGGCGTGATGGCCGAGCTGAGCGGCTGCGTCACTTGCTGCACGGCGCCCGACGACAGCGTCGAGCCGATCGTCGTGCCCGCGGCCGACAGGCCGTTGGCGACCGTGTCGAGCACGGTGCCGACCGGCGTCGTGACGGGGGCGAGCGGTGCGAGCGGACCCGTGCCGAGCGCCTTGACCGTCGAGCTCAGCCCGGACACGGTATTGCTCGTCGCGCCGACGACATTCCCGAGGCCGGCGACCGTCGTGCCGACGGGATCCTTGATCGAGCCGGTCTGTCCGAGCCCGTTGCTCAACGCATCGGCGGCCGCGTTGATGATCGTGCCGGTGCTCGAGACGGTGCTGCCGACGCCCTTCGTCACGCCGTCGCCGAGACCCGGCAGGCTGACGTTGCCGATCGTGCTGCCGAGATCCGTTGCGGTCTGGCCGACCGTGCTGACAGCGCCCTTGGTGCCGGTGGACGAGCCACTGGTGCCGCTCGTGCCGCTGGTACCGCTCGTGCCGCTGGAGCTGCCGCCGTTGCTGCTGGTCGGCGGCGTGCTGACGCTGTTGCCGCCGCAGGCAGCCAGCAGGCACGCCGCGGCGAAGGCGGTGAGGGGCACGCGCCACTGGCGCAGGACGACCGTCGTGATGGAACGTTGCTGGGACATGATGGACTCCTCGCTGTCTTGTCGATGAATGGATGTTCGATTACTTGCCGTGCGTGCCGCCGAGCAGGCCGCCGATCAGCGACGTGACAGGCGCGAGCAGGTTCGAGCCCGAGCCCGAGTTCGTGACACCGCCCGTGCTGCCGCTCAGTGCCGGTACGCCGACCGTGCTGGTGACGGAGGACACGGCGCCCGTCACGGGGGCGAGCGGGTTGCCGGCGCCTGCGCCGCCCGTTGCGCTGCCGAGCGCGCCGGTGACCGTGGAGACCAGGCCCGTGACCGGCGCGAGCGGACCACTGCTGCCGCCGGCCACGCCGCCGAGTGCGCCCGTGACGGTGGAGACAAGGCCGGTGACCGGCGCGAGCGGACCGCCGCTGGTGCCGCCCGCCGCGCCGCCGAGTGCGCCGGTGACGGTGGAGAGAAGGCCGGTGACCGGCGCGAGCGGACCGCCGCTGGTGCCGCCCGTCGCGCCGCCGAGTGCGCCGGTGACGGTCGAGACGAGGCCCGTAACCGGGGCAAGCGGACCGCCGCTGGCGCCGCCCGTCGCGCCGCCGAGTGCGCCGGTGACGGTCGAGACGAGGCCCGTAACCGGGGCAAGCGGGCCGCCGCTGGTGCCGCCCGCTGCACCGCCGAGCGTGCCGGTGACCGTCGTGAGGAGGCCCGTGAGCGGCGCGAGCGGGTTGGTTGCGCCGCTGGTGCCGCCCGTGAACAGGCCGCCGACAGACTTCACGGTATTGCCGGTCGACGAGACGGTGTTGCCGAGGCCGGTCGTGACGGGGTTGCCGCCCGTCGATGCGATCAGCGCGCCGCCCTGGTTCAGGCCGTTGCCGATCGTGCCGAGCAGCATGTTGAGCGGGGCGCCGAGGCCGGTGGCCGTCCCGATCGTCTGCGTCGTCTGACCGACCATCGTCGTGATCGGCGTGATCGCCGAGCTGACCGTCTGCGTGACCTGCTGGATCGGGCCGGTCGACAATACGTTGGACAGCGTGGTGCCGCCGTTCGATACGGCGTTGCCGACCTGCGTCACGAGGCCACCGACGGCGCCGGTGACGGGCGCGAGCGGCGACAGCGGGCCGGTGCCGAGGCTCGTGACCAGGTTGCCGGTTTGCGTGACGGCGCCACCGAGCTGGTTCACCACGCCGCCGGTGCTGGCGACCGTGACGCCGATCGGGTCCTTCGTCGCGCCGAGTTGGCCGAGACCGTTGCCGAGGCCATTGCCGAGCGCCGTTACCGCGCCGCCGACGTTCTGCACGATGCCGCCTGCCGCCTGCGTCGTGCCCGGGTTGACGCCGGGCAGCGACTGGCCGGCGATCACGGAGCCGAGGCCGGATACGGTGCCGCCGAGATTCGTGACGAGATTGCTGCTGCTTGCGAGGACGGTTCCCACCGCGTTCGACGACACACCGGAGGTGCCGCTCGTGCCGCTGCTCGTTCCACTCGTGGTGCCGCTGGTGCTGCCGCTCGTCGAACCGCTCGTCGAGCCGCTCGTGCTGCCGCTGGTCGAGCCGCTGGTGCTACCCGACGTGCTGCCGCTCGTCGAACCGGACGTGCCGCCCGAGGTGCCGCCGCCCGACGTGGAGATCGAATCGCCACCGCCCGAGCTGGAGCCGCCGCTGAGCCCCTTGCTGATGGAGCCGGAGCCGCCGCACGCGGAGAGGGAAAGCATGGCTGCCACGGTGGCCGCGATCATTGTCGTCCGGAGCGTGCCATGAGGGATAACCTGAATGTCCATTTCGTCCTCGCATTGAAGCTGATGTTGTGTTGAGTGATGCGCGGATTACTCTGCAACTGTCGTGCCATTTCGATGGCCGACAGTTCGATGATTGGTTTTAAACGAGGCAATTCCTTGTCGGAAAAGGGATTTAGGCAAATTGAAAGATTGTTGAATCTGTTTAAGGGCAGTCAAATGAGAACGGTTTCGGCCGTTTCGTAACGTAACGTCACAACATTGGCGTTACGCGTGCGGCGTAACGTGAGGGGCGGGCAGGGCTGGCGGGCGGTCTGATTGTTTTACTGGTGGATTAGGTGTGCACATCTAACCTATCGTAAATCCTATGTGTAAATCGTACCGAAACACCGTACAAATACGTTGTGCTCCCGGAAAGTTTTTTCGGTTCGGTCTTAAAAGAGGTTGGAAGTTAAATAGGAACGGATATAGAATCCGGAGCAGGTGTAAGGAAATGTACAGTTCGGTACACGACGTTCGAGGAGGGTCACTATCGCGAATGTTAACTTGCATCAAATTGTGATACGCACCCCTCGGGGTGACATATAAAGAAAGCGCACTCGGCTGTCGTTTCACATGTGTAACGAACGGCGCGAGGCAAGGGCCAGATATACGGGGACGCACAACGTATAAAAGGCCAAAGAACGTACACACAGGCACGAGGAATTAAAAAATGAAAGCACTCATCAAGCGCTTCCTTAAGGAAGAAGACGGGGTTACCGCGATCGAGTATGGTCTGATTGCGGGGCTGGTCGCTGTCGCCATCATCGCCGGTGTATCGTCGCTCGGCACCAATCTCAATTCGATGTTCTCGACCATCGGCACGTGCGTCAGCACGGTCGGTAGCTCGGGCACGGCCGCGGCGTGCAAATTGGGTTAAGCAGTCCCAATCATTGTCTTTCGGCGTGATATCGGGCGGCTTGCTGCGGCGAGCCGCTCAACTTATATCCGCGACCGGTCTGGCGCGATGGCATATCTATTTTCTATCGGGGCGTTCCTGGCCTGGGCAGTGCTCGTCACGGCCAGTGATATTCATTCCCGGCGTATTCCGAATTTGCTCGTTGTCGGCGGGTTGGTCGCCGCATTTGCAAGCGCCTTTTACGGTGCAAATCCGTTCGGCATCGGACGCGTCCAGGCGCTGTTCGGCACGTTCGTCGGTCTGGTGGGCCTTCTCCCGTTCTTTTTCCTGGGGGTGATGGGCGCGGCCGACGTGAAGGTGTTTGCCGTCCTCGGCGCGTGGTGCGGCGTTCATGGCCTGATGTGGCTCTGGATCGCCGCAAGCCTTGTAGCGGGGATTCACGCGCTTGCCGTGCTGTTGTTGTCTCGCACGCCGCTCGGTACGTTGTGGCGGCGTGGCGCACCGGCGTCGACGATCGGTCGATATCGCGCGACGCCTTATGGCGCGTGCCTTGCAATCCCTGCGGCTGTATGGCTCGTCTGCCTCGTCGCGGGTGGGAGCGTGCGATGAAGCGGCAGAGAAAGCGGTGCGGATACGGGCGGCAGCGCGGAGCGACTGCAGTCGAATTCGCAATCATATTTCCGCTTTTCTTCGTGATCTGCTACGGGATCATTTGTTTCGGAATGGTTTTCGTGATTCAGCAAAGTTTGACGTTCGCCGCCAGTGAGGGCGCGCGCGCGGCCTTGAATTACGCCCCGGATTTGACGACGCGAACCGCGAAGGCGCAGGCGACCGCGAAAGACGTCGTCGGCTGGCTGAATATCAGCGCGCCGAATGTCGTGGTGAAGGCACCTGCATGCAAATACGACGCGTCGCTGTATTGCCTGTCGGTAACGGTGAGCTATTCGCCGCAAGCTTGGGTAACGACCATGCCCTTCGTGGGCACCATTCTGACCCAACCGCTGACAAGCACGGCAGTCGTCCAGATTTCGCAGTCGTTGCTTCAATGAGTTGCGCATCGCGACGAGGCGGTTTTTTGTCGTGTTAATTGTCAGACAAAAAGATTTGCACGGACCTTATCCGGTATCCATACGACAACATGGCCAATAACGTAACGAAGATCATCGCGGGGCTGCTGATTGCGATCGCCGTTCTGCTCGGAATCTACGCGTGGATGCTCGGGCGCAGTTCGTCTAGTCCTGTCCCGGCGCAACCGGCAGCGGCCGCGACCCCGGTGCCGGTCGTGGTCGCGACGCGCACGCTGTCGGTCGGTCAGCCGATCGCCGCAGACGCGTTGAAGATTCAGCCGACCGCACCAGCGCCGGCAGGGGCGTTTTCCGATCCGGCCACACTGGTCGGTCGCGTACCGGCGCGCGACATTCCAGCATCGGCACCCGTCGTCTCGGGCGCACTGGTGTCGGGTCTTGCCGAGGACGTCGAGCCGGGCGAACGCGCAATCGCGGTTCGCGTCGACGAGACCAATGCGGTCGGCAACCGCCTTCGGCCCGGTAATTTCGTCGACGTGTTCCTGAACCTGAAGCGGGAAGGAGGTGGCGCGATGTTCGACGGTGAAGTCTCGCAGACGCAGGCACGGCTCCTGATGTCGAAGGTTCGCGTGCTGTCGTTCGGCGATGCGACGCCGGATCGCGACAGCGGCAACAACACGAACGGCAGCAATGGCCAGCCGAGCAACACGCGCATCGCGGTACTCGCGGTGCCGACCGCGCAGGTCGATGCGTTGACTCTCGGCGAGGCGAGCGGCCGGTTGACGCTCGCGCTGCGCAACCCGCGCGACGACGAGCTCGCGACGCAGACGGTGGCGGTGCGCACGGACAACAAGCTGTCGCCGTCGGCGCTTGCCGCGGCCGGCGTATCGCTGCAACAGCTGTCCGGCACGTCGAGGACCGCAGTGGCCAACGTGAACGTGCCGCCGCTGCCGTCGCGCTTGCCGCCGGCGATGCGACCAGGCGGCAGCGGGGGCGGGGGCAGCATCGAGGTGATCCGCGGCGGCCGGTCGGAAACGGTCGCGTATTGAACAACATCGATGGAAATCGATATCGGCGACGACAAGTAAAGGCCGTGCGACGGTCCAACAAACAATGAAAAACACACTGATTGCATTCGCGATTGCGCTCTGGACCCTGACATTCGCCTCCATTGCAAGCGCGAGCGGCACGATCGAGCTCGCCGTCGGCGCGCAGCGGCAGATTTCCGCCGGCCACGCGCTGCAGCGGGTCGCCGTCGGTGATCCGGCAATCGCCGATGTGCTGATCATGAAGGGCAGTCGTTCCGGTTCCGTGCTGCTGACCGCGAAAGCGCCGGGCGCGACGAACGTGATGTTGTGGGAGCGCGGTCGCGACGAGCCGACGGTGTGGAGCGTGGAAGTCGTCGACGCGGCGGCGCAAGCGGTACTCGACGGTTCTACGCCGCAGGTGAAGGCGTACGGCGGGACGTCGGTGCTGCGGGGAACGTCGGCATCGCTCGATGCTCACGAACGGGCCGCGGCGGTCGCCAAAAACATGAGCCCCAAAGGCACGGTGATCGATCGCTCGACGCTGGCCGGCAAGAACGTCGTGCAGGTCGATGTGCGGGTGGTGGAATTCAGCCGTTCGGTGCTCAAGCAGATCGGCTTCAATTTCTTCAAGCAGAGCAACGGCTTTTCGTTCGGTTCGTTCGCACCGGGCGGCGTGCAATCGTATAACGGCGCAGCGGGCCCGGGCACGGGCTCATACATTCCGACGCTCGGCGCGCCGGTCGCGTCAGCGTTCAACCTGGTTGTGAACGCAGCAGGACGAGGCATCTTCGCCGACCTGTCGCTGCTCGAAGCAAACAACATGGCGCGCGTGCTCGCGGAGCCGACGCTCGTCGCGCTGTCCGGTCAGAGCGCCAGCTTCCTCGCGGGCGGCGAGATTCCGGTGCCCGCGCCGCAGGGACTCGGCTCGACCGCGATCCAGTGGAAGCAATACGGCGTCGGGCTGTCGCTGACCCCGACGGTGCTGAGTCCGAGCCGGATCGCGCTGAAGGTCGCACCGGAATCGAGCCAGCTCGACTTCGTGAACAGCGTGACGATCAGCGGCGTCGCCGTGCCGGGGATCACGACGCGTCGTGCCGATACGACGGTCGAACTCGGTGACGGCGAGAGCTTCGTGATCGGCGGACTGATCGATCGCCAGACATTGTCGAACGTGAGCAAGGTGCCGCTGCTCGGCGACCTGCCGATCATCGGCACGTTCTTCAAGAACCTGAACTACCAGCAGAACGACAAGGAATTGCTGATCATCGTGACACCGCATCTCGTCGCACCGATCGCGAAGGGGGCGGTACTGCCTGCGACGCCCGGCGAGTTGTCGGAGCAGCGTGACGGGCCGGTGTGGCGATCCTATCTGGGCGGTGCGGCGTCGCCGGATGCGGCACCGGGGTTTTCGAAATGAATCTGAAGCATTGCGCGTCGCGGCACGTCGCTACGCCATGCGTAATCGGGGGTGTTCGACATGAATGCACGAACCCAATCATTGTGTGAACCCGCCGTGACCGACTACTTCGTTTGTGCGTCGACAAAGGAAGCGCATGTGCGCTGGTTGGCCGATACGCTGGTTTCGGCCGGTGCGGTCGAGGCCGCGTCGCTGGAACCGGGTGTGCTGGCACAGCGCATCACCGGGCTCAATCCGGCCCTCGTGTTCATCGACTTCTCCGAACGCAGCGAAGCGGCGAGCGTCGCCGCGGCCACGGTACGTGCGGTGCATCCGGGGTTGCCGATCGTCGCGCTCGGCTCGCTCACCCAGCCGGAGAGCACGCTCGCCGCACTGCGTGCGGGCGTGCGCGACTTCATCGACGTATCGGCATCGGCCGAGGATGCGCTGCGAACGACGCGTGGATTGCTCTCCCACGTCGGCGAGCCGACGAGCCGCCACGGCAAGGTCGTCGCGTTGCTCGGCGCGCGCGCGGGCATGGGCGTCAGCACGCTTGCCGCGAATCTCGCGGTCTGGCTGCAGAAGCGGGCGCTCGGCCCGGGCGCGACGGGCGGCCCGGACGGCGGCGCGCCGGCCGGGCGCCAGACCGCGCTGATCGACCTGGGGCTGCCGGCCGGTGACGGCGCGCTGTTCCTGAACACGCGCTGCGAATTCCATTTCATCGATGCCGTGCAGAATCTGCGCCGCATCGATCGCACGTTCGTGAACACCGCGCTCACGCGACACCAGAGCGGCGTCGCACTGACGACGCTGCCGCCGGACCTCGGCGGACTGCGCGATGTGTCCTATGCGTCGTGCATCGGCTTGCTGAACCGTTTCCGTGCATTCTTCGACCAGCAGGTCGTCGATCTCGGCGGGTTCTCGAATCGGGAGTTCGTCACGCAGATCGCGGCATCGGCCGACGAGGCGTGGCTTGTCTGCGATCAGGGCGTCGCGTCGATCGTTTCGGCCGCCGACCTGCTCACCGGGTTGCGCGATGCGGGCGTCGATACCGATCGCGTCAAGCTCGTGGTCAACCAGTACGATTCCGCGCTGGATCTGATGCCCGGTCAGATCGCCGAGCGTCTCGGGTTGTCGTTGGTGGGCACCTTGCCGGCACGTCGCGTCGCGATCGGCCATGCGGCAAACCAAGGACGCCTCATCATCGACGCGGCGGAGCGCGATCCGTATGTGCGCGCACTCGAATCCCTCGCCACGCGGCTGCCCGGCGTATCGGGCGTGGCGGGCGCGTCGCGCGCGGCGCCCGGCCTGTCGGCGCTCAAACGCTTCATTCAACCCTCGTCCAAGCGGTCATAACCGATGGCACACGACATTCAATTCGCCGACGGCGCAGCGCCGTTCTCCCAGACGCAGCAATTCCACGACATCAAGAATGCGGCGCACGAGCACCTGCTGACGCGTATCGAGGAACTGGGCGCCGAGTTCGGCCGATGGTCGCGCCAGGCGATCAATCAGTTCGTCGATCTCGAGATCGACAGCTTCGTCCGCCTGCGCCGCATTCCGCTCAACGAGAACGAGGTGCGGGCGATCGCCGAGGCCCTGACGAAGGAACTCGCCGGCTTCGGACCGATCGAGGACCTGCTCGCGGATCCGGCGGTCGAGGACATCCTGATCAACGGCTACAACGACGTGTACGTGTCGCGGCACGGGATTCTCGCGAAGCTGCCTGTGCGTTTCACCGATAACGCGCATTTGCTGCGGATCGTGCGCCGGATCCTCGCGCCGATCGGGCGTCGTCTCGACGAATCGAACCCGATGGTCGACGCGCGACTGCCCGATGGCGGCCGCGTGAACGTCGTGATCGAGCCGCTGTCGATCGACGGACCGATCGTGTCGATCCGCAAATTCCGCAAGGATCCGCTCAAGCCCTCGGACCTGCTCGGCAATGGCACGTACAACGACGAGATCGGCGCGCTGCTCGAGGCGGCGGTCGAGGCACGCTGCAACGTGCTCGTGTCGGGCGGCACGAGTTCGGGCAAGACGTCGCTGCTCAACGCGCTCGCGTTCCACATTCCGGAGGCCGAGCGCGTCGTGACGATCGAGGATACGGCGGAGCTGTCGCTGAACCACCCGCACGTCGTGCGGCTCGAAAGCCGTCCCGGCGGATTCGACGGCAGCGGTGTCGTGACGATTCGCGACCTGCTGCGCAACACGTTGCGGATGCGTCCGGACCGGATCATCGTCGGCGAAGTGCGCGGCGGTGAAGTGCTCGAAATGCTGCAGGCCATGAACACGGGCCACGACGGCTCGATGGGCACCGTGCACGCGAGTTCGCCGCGCGAGTGCCTGTACCGTCTCGAGATGCTCGCCGGGTTCGCCGGCTTCCAGGGGACCGAGTCGAGCTTGCGTCGCCAGATCGCGAACGCGATCGATTTCATCGTGCAGATCGGCCGGCTGTCGAATGGACGCCGCCGGATTCTGTCGATCACCGAGGTGACAGGGCTGTCCGACAACATCATCGCGACGCAGGAGCTGTATCGCTACGAAGCGCGCGTGACGCCGGAAGGCGAGGAAATCGATCACTGGGAATCGCTCGGCATCCATCCGCATTCGCCGAAGCTTGCGCGCTTCCGCCAGACGCTGACGAACAGCGCGATGGGCGGGGGCGGTTTCGGTGGCGGCTTTGGTGGCGGCGGTTTCGGCCGCGGCGGGGGCTTCAATGTATAGCGCGATGATCTGGGTGCTCGCGGTCGCGATGCTGTGCGTGGCATCGGCACTGATGCTGTGGCGACATGCGGAAACCCGGCGCGTGCGCACCGATGCGAAGCGCTTCATCGACAGTCGGCTCGAACCCGGCGTGCGCGTGGCGGCACCGGCTGCACGATCGGCGGCATCTGCCGCGTCGCGGGCCGTGTCGTCGTCCGGTGGCGCGCACAATGCCGCGTCTCGTGCTTTCTGGGCGCACTGGTATGCGCTCGCAACGGAGTATCTGACCAACCTCGTGAACCGTGCGGGGATCGAAGGCGCACGCGGCAAGGCGATCGTCGCGCTGGCCGCTCTCGCCGCGGTGGCGGCAATCGCGGGCAGCCGCGGCGGCGTGCTTGCGTGTTTCGCGGCGCTTGCGTGCGGCGGCGCGATCTTCGGTGTCTGGCTCACGTCGCGAATCCAGAAGCGGCGACTGAAAATCGTCCGGCAGATCCCGTCGTTTCTCGACGGGATCGTGCGACTGGTGACGCTCGGCAACAGCGTGCCGGCCGCATTCCAGGCCGCGCTGCTGACGACGGAGGAGCCGCTGCGGGGGTGTCTCGATCACGTGTCCCGGATGCTGCGCTCGGGTGTCGAGATCGATCGCGCGATGCTTCACATCGCCAAGATCTACCGGACCGAGGAGTTCGAATTGCTCGGCTCGGTACTGCGGTTGTCGGTCAAGTACGGCGGTCGTGCGGACGTCATGCTGGAGCGGATGGCCGTCTTCATGCGCGACCTCGAGCAAGCGGAGCGCGAGCTGACGGCGATGTCGGCGGAAACGCGGCTGTCGGCATTCGTGCTCGTGATGTTGCCGATCGGGATCGGCAGCTTTGTCGTGATGACCAATCCGAAGTACCTGGAAGGGATGTGGAACGATCCGAGCGGGCAAATGCTCCTCATGTTCGCGTTCCTGGCGCAGGTTGCGGGTAGCGTATGGCTGTATCGAATGGCTCGACTCAGGTGATGCGATGACAGCAACTCAGATCGGATCGGTCGCACTGGCACTTGGCGCGCTGGGCGTGCTGTTGTTTGGAATGATCGCGTTGTTGCGTGCGAGTGCCGCGTCGCGTGCAGAACGTGCGCTGGCCGATGCGCTCGATCAGCGCATGGCGGCGCTGGAAGCAGCCAAGGCGCGCACCGCGGCGGACGCGGTTCCGTCCGTGAAATCGGACACGCGCGGGCGCGAGCGCATCGAGCGCATGCTTGCGCGATTCTCGGCAACAGGGATGCGCTGGCTCGATACCGGTTTCGGCAAGCACGTCGTCGCGGAAGAGGACCGTCGTCTGCTCGAGCAATGCGGTTACGTCGACGCGCGTACGCGCGGGCTGTTCCTGATCGCGCGAATTGCCTGCGGGATCGCGTTGCCGTTGCTGTTCGCGATATTCGCGAGCGGACGAACGACGAGAGGATTCTGGATGATCGGCATGTTCGCCGCATTCGGGGTCGGTTTCATGCTGCCGAAGCTCTATCTGCAGCGTCGTGCCGCCGCGCGGCGCCAGAGTGTCATCGACGAACTGCCGTTGCTCGTCGACATGCTGCGCTTGTTGCAGGGCGTCGGATTGTCACTGGATCAAAGCCTGCAGGTCGTGACGAATGATTTCCGCGGGATGATGCCGGTGCTGTCGTCGGAGGTCGGAATCGCACAGCGTCAATTCGCAGCGGGCCGCACGCGCGAGCAGTCGATGCAACGGTTGTCGAGCGGATTCGACAACGAGGACTTGCGCGCGATCGCGCGGCTGATGGTGCAGGTCGACAAGCACGGCGGCGCGGTTCAGGAGCCGCTCAAGCAGTTCGGCGACCGGCTTCGGGAAACGCGCCGCGCGATGCTGCGCGATCGGATCGGTCGGCTGACCGTAAAGATGACCGGTGTGATGGTGGTGACATTGCTGCCCGCACTGCTGATCGTGACGGCCGGACCGGGGTTGTTGGCCGTGATGCGTGCGCTGACGGCGCATCATCATTGACGGACGGAAGGAAAGACGATGAAGCGGATCGGCGGAATGGCGAGGCACGCTGGCGTGGTGGCGTTGGTAGCGCTGCTCGGCGCATGTGCGACCAAGGAGGGCGGGTACGGCGTGAACGCGCAGGCAGAACGCGCGGCGCTGATTCAGGCGGCCGACCAGAAGCAGGCGGTGCCGGATACGCCTGCGATGTATCTCGGTCTGATCCAGCGGATGCAGGCGCAGGGCCTCTATTACGCGTCGCTCGCGCACATCGACGCTTACGACAAGGCCTACGGCGTGTCGCCGGACACGATTCTGCTGCGCGCGGACGCGCTGCGGATGACCGACCAACCGGCTGCCGGCGCGGCTGCGTATACGCAGTTACTGAGGACGCCGCTCGCGTCGCGTGGTTATCGCGGGCTGGGGTTGATCGCCGGTGCGGCCGGTGATTTCGGTCTGGCTGTACAGGCACTGACGCAGGCGTCGGAGCTTGCGCCGACCGACGCGTCGCTGCTGTCCGATCTCGCTTATGCGAAATTGCGTAACGGCGATGTGGTCGGCGCGCGGGTGCCGTTGATGAAGGCAGCGGAACTGGATCAACGCAATCCGAAGATCGTCAGCAACCTCGCACTGTATCTGCTCGCGTCCGGGCGCACGCAGGATGCGCAGCGACTGATGAATCAGCAGCGTCTACCGGCGGATATCCGCAAGGACATCATTGGCGACGCCGCAAAGATTACGGCCGCGGCGCGTGCACAGCAGCGTGCGGTCGCGACGCCGCCGGTGGTGTCGCGGCACGCCGCGACCGCGCCGATCACGCCGATGGCAAACAATTTCGGCTATGACCAGACCGTGCCGCTGCTGCAACGGTTTGCACAATGAACAGAATGAACAGGCGGGGGAACGACATGAACAACAATGCTCGTCGGAACATGCATGCGGGGCGCGTTGCGATGCTGGCGGCGGTTGCCTGCATGGCGCTGGGAACCGTCACCGCATACGCACAGCAGGATGCGGCACCGGTGGCGTCCGACGTGGGGCGCTCGACCAGGGACTGGCTCACGATGCAGGGCGAAAATCGGGCGGCAGCTCCGACGCAACCGTTGCTTGGCGACGTCGCGTCGTTGATCTACCAGCGTTATCTCGATTCGTTCAAGAACAAGATTCCTGAGTCGATGAGCACGCAGCTCGGTTCGTCAGGTGGGATGTCGGGTAACGGACAGGGTGCGCAGTAAGCGAAATGGCGATGCGCGCGGATCAATCACGGGTGGGGCGGCGACACGGTACTGACGGGCCGGCGGGGCAGCGTCAGCGCGGCTCCATCGCGATCATGGCGGCGATCTGGCTGTCGGTGGCCGTCATCGTACTCAGCGGGATCGACATCGGCCGCTTTTATTCCGAACGACGCCATATGCAGGCGGCTGCCGATCTGGCCGCGCTGTCGTCGGTCATGAAAGCCAGCGCGGATACGACCTGTTCGGCGGCGAAGACGGCGGCCCAGCAGGTCGCCAGCCCTTCGGCGAATTCCGTACCGGCAAACGCCACCATTTCCGTGACGTGCGGCGTGTGGACTGCGCCTCAAACCAGTGGCGGTGCCGCGCTGTTTACGCCGACCGCGGGCGACCCGATGAACGGTCAATGCGGCGGCTTGTCGGCAGGGCCGGCCGGATCAACGACCGGACAGTCGGCCAACGCCGTGTGCGTGAGCGTTTCCGAACCGGTGACAGGCTTTTTCCGCGGCGGAAAGTCGATCGGTGCGTCGGCCATGGCGAAGAGCACGCCGACCGATACCTTTACGCTGACCACGTCGCTCGCCGCATTGAATGGCGGGCTGGCCAATCAATTGCTCCAGACGCTGACCGGTTCGCCCAAAACGTTGAGCCTCAACGCTGTCGATTATCAGGGGCTGGCGCAGGTCAACCTGAAGCTGGCGGGCATTCTCGCCAATTTGCCGGTCGGCTCGAGCACGGCCGTACTGAACGGCTCCGTGACCCTTGGTCAGTTGGCCAACGCGGTGGTGCAGGCGGCGACCCAACAGAACCTGGTAGGCGCGAACCTGAACGTGCTGAATGCGATCGTCGTCGCGCTTTGTTCCGGCAGTGTCTGCGGCGGGCCGCAGATCGCGCTTAACCAGCTGGTTTCAGCCGCAGTGGCCAATGGCAGCTCTGCAGTCGACGCCAGCGTCAACGCGCTCGGACTGTTGTCGACCGCGCTACAGGTCGCGAACGGCACGAATGCCGTTGCCATCCCGAGCATCACGGTCCAGACGCCGACCGCGCTCGCGCCGCTGCTGAACGCGACGGTGTCGGGTTCCGTATCCCTCGCCGGAACGCCGCCGGCCACCGCAAGCGGCCCGCCCGGACCGTCGAATTGCGGGACGTCGAATTGCTTGACCAATACGTCGACAGCGCAAGGGAACGTGTTCCTGAATACGTCGATATCGCTGCTGTCGACGTGCTCGAACGGATCCTTGGTCTATCCGGGGGGCACCTGCCCGTCAGGCAATGCGACGCCGCTGGCCGCCGTGCAACTGCCGATTACCGCGTATGTCGCGCCGGCGAAGGCCGGGCTCGCCTCCGTCACCTGTTCCGCGAGCGGCACGAAGGGCGCGACGGTGAACGTGCAGACCGGGGTGGTCGCCGTCTATATCGGTGGGACGGCGAATACGCCGATCAACCTCAATGCGTCCAGCGGTTATGTTCCGAACGGCGGCGCATCGCCGATCACGTTGGTGTCCGTCAACTTGCAGAGCCTGCTGAATCTGCTCAACCTCGGCGGCTTGACATCGGCGCTGACAACGTTGCTCAGCGTCGCCACGCTCGGACTCCTCAACGTGAACGACATCTCGGTCAACGTCAATTTGCAGCCCGGCCAGTTGACGGTTCCGGTCGCCAATCAAAATCCGACGTCGCTGGTGTTCACCTATCCTGGGCCTGGATCATCCGCGTCGCCGAGTCCGGCATCGCCGTACATGCTTTCCGTGGGAACCGATCAGTTCCTGTCGCCCGCGGTTCAGGGTATCGCCAACGGTGGTCTGACGCTGTCACTGTCTGCCCCACAGGGCAGTCTGGCAGGATTGCTGGCCGGTATATTGAATCCGGTGGTGAGCCTCATCACCGGGCCGCTTCTGACCGCACTGGCGAGCACACTCGTTCCGCTCGTCCTGCAACCGATCGATTCCCTGCTGACGTCGGTCACCGGCTTGCTCGGCTTGAGTCTTGGGAACGCCTATGTCACAAATACACCGGATTCGATCAAATGCGGCAATCCGATGCTCGTGCAATGAAAACCGCGGCGTCCACTTGCGTCGGGAGCGCGGGCAGCGCTTCGGCCCATGCCCCACGCCTGACCCGCAGTGCCGCATCACTCGTCAATAACCGTAGCCGCACCTGAATCATGAGAACCACCTCCGCAATCGCAGAACTCGACCTGTACGTCTGGGAAGGCAAGGCGGACATCGTCGACCGCGTTGCCCGCTGCATGGCGAGCTTCGACGTCGAAGTGATCCGCGCCGACAATGCGGAAATCTCGCCGGAGCGCGCCGCGTTGCGGCCGTCGCTCGCGATCATCAGCGTGACGATGATCGAAACCGGTGCGGCGTTCCTGCGCGACTGGCAGGCCAACATCGGCATGCCGGTCGTCTGGGTCGGCGCGGCGCGCGACCACGACGCGTCGCAGTATCCGCCCGACTATTCGCACATCCTGCCGCTCGACTTCACCTGCGCCGAACTGCGCGGGATGATCGGCAAGCTCGTCACGCAGCTGCGCGCGCACGCGGCCGATACGCTGCAGCCGTCCGAACTCGTCGCGCACTCGGAGTCGATGCAGGCGCTGCTGCACGAGGTCGATACGTTCGCCGACTGCGACACCAACGTGTTGCTGCACGGCGAAACCGGCGTCGGCAAGGAACGTATCGCGCAATTGCTCCACGAAAAGCATTCGCGCTACCGGACCGGCGAATTCGTGCCGGTCAACTGCGGCGCGATTCCGGACGGCCTGTTCGAGTCGCTGTTCTTCGGGCACGCGAAGGGTTCGTTCACCGGCGCGGTTGTTGCGCATAAAGGCTATTTCGAACAGGCGGCGGGCGGCACGTTGTTCCTCGACGAAGTCGGCGACCTGCCGTTGTACCAGCAGGTCAAGCTGCTGCGCGTGCTGGAGGACGGCGCCGTGCTGCGGGTCGGCGCGACGACGCCGATCAAGGTCGATTTCCGTCTCGTCGCGGCCAGCAACAAGAAGCTGCCGCAGCTCGTGAAGGAGGGCCTGTTCCGCGCGGATCTTTACTATCGGCTCGCGGTGATCGAGCTGAGCATTCCGTCGCTGGAAGAGCGGGGCGCGGTCGACAAGATCGCGCTGTTCAAGTCGTTCGTCGCGGAGGTGGTGGGCGACGAGCGGCTCGCGCAGTTGTCCGACCTGCCTTACTGGCTCGCGGACGCGGTGGCGGACAGCTATTTCCCCGGCAACGTGCGCGAACTGCGCAACCTCGCGGAGCGCGTCGGGGTGACGGTGCGGCAAACGGGCGGCTGGGATGCCGCGCGACTGCAGCGGCTGGTCGCGCACGCGCGCAATTCGGCGCAGCCAGTGCCGGTGGAGAGTGCGGCAGAGGTCTTCGTCGACCGCAGCAAGTGGGACATGAACGAGCGCAGCCGCGTGATCGCCGCCCTCGACGCAAACGGTTGGCGGCGCCAGGATACGGCGCAGCAGCTCGGCATCAGCCGGAAAGTCCTGTGGGAAAAGATGCGCAAGTATCAGATATTCGACGAAGAGCCCGAGACTCGCGAAAGCGAATAATTAATGAGATAAAATCGCGCTGAATTACAACGACACGGGCGGGGAATCGAAATTCATGAGCCATATGACGGGGTTGGGGCGGGCGTGTGTGTTGCTCGCCATGATGGGAGGCATGCAGGGCGCGTTCGCGCAGGGGTTGGCCGGCAATGCATCGCCGGCGGTGCAGCAGGCGTCGGCGCCGGTTGCGGCGATTCCGGTGATCGATCAGCAGGTTCAGACGTCGGTACAGCCGCAGGCGGGCGAGACGACCGGGCAGAGCACGGTCGACGAACTGCAGCGTCAGATCCAGGCGCATTCGCTGACGGAAATGCGCACCAGCTATAACGGCAGCTACGGCGCGAGCCTGCTGTTCAGCGTGAAGGACGGTTCCTATTTCGTCGCGCTGTTCCAGCAGAAGGCGTTCTGGCGGGTGATCAAGACTTACGACGAAACGCGGGCCGAGACGATCTATCGCGATTTCTCACGTCAGGCGGAACGGCTGGCCGTCAACGAACTGCGTGCGGCGAAGCTGGAATCGCAAAAGGCGCAGATGGACCGGCAGATCGAAGTCACGCAGGAACGGGCGCGGCGTCTGCAGGCGGACATCTCGATCGCACGCGAGCAGCAGGCAGCGGTCGCGGATCGCCAGAAGAGCGTCCGCACCGAAACGGCGGCGTTGCAGGCGCAACAGGCGCAGCTTCAGTCGCAACTGCGCGCATTGCAGCAGCAGGTGCGTTCGCTGCAGCGCGAGGCCGACGCAGGCTTGCCGACGACGGCGCACTGAGCGATCACGGCAAGGCCGGTGCGGCGACATGCCGCGCCGACCCACCAGAAAAAAGGGCAAGCCGCTTGGCTTGCCCTTTCGTTTTACTGGCCGTCCGGCACGATTCGCCGGCGGCGCGTGACGATCACCGGCCCGTTGCCGCCGCGTGCGTCGGACGGCGACGTGTTGCCCGATGCGTCGCCGGCGTCGCGCGGTGCGCCGTAGCTTTCGCGCGGTGCGCCGTAGCCTTCGCGGGGCTCGCGCGGCGCGCCATAACCCTCGCGCGGTTCGCGCGAGCCATAGCCTTCGCGCGGTTCACGGGAACCGTAACCTTCACGCGGTTCGCGCGAGCCGTAGCCGCCGCCGTCGCCGCGCGATTCGCGGGCGCCGCCGTGCGAGCCGTACGGGCTGTGGCCGCCGCCTTCGCGGCCGCCCGGCCGACCGCCGGTACGCGGGCCGCGGGGGCCGCCGCCGCCCGGGCGCGAGCCGCCCGTGTCGAGCTGGATCGTGGAAATCGCACGCTTGTAGATGCCTTGCAGACCCACGGGGGTGCGCAGCATCACCAGGTACTGGTCGAACGACTCGATACACCCCGTCAGACGAATGCCGTTGACGAGATAGATTTCAACACGCTTACGTTCCTTGCGCGCCGAATTGATGAAGTCGTTTTGCGGATGGGATTCTGCGGGATTGGCCATTGAGGTGCGGCAGGAGCCTGCGTCAGAGAATATGTTGTGCGTGTGTGGCGTGGTTGCCCACCAAGTGTTTGGCGGGATTTTACCCTGTTCGTTCCACCAGTGCGCAGTCGCGATTGTGTCGAACCGTAACCCACTATAGACGTTCCCGTGCATTTTCGCGATTCGGTCGAATGGCTAATGCCGTTTCGTTACGTCGCGTTACGACTCTCGCAACGGCGTAGCACCTGGCGGCGCGCGGCGCGATTACATTCGACGCGCGTGCCGGGCTGGCCGGCGGATCCGGGAAGGGGAACATGAACAAGAGGGGATTGGCGGTGTGGATCGGGAGTGTGGCGTTGCTCGCTTCCGGCAGTGCAATGGCGGGACACGTCGACCTGTCGGTGGGCATCGGCGTGCCGGTCGCGCCGGTCTATGTCGAGCCGGCACCGGTCTATGTGGCGCCGCAGCCGGCGGTGGTCGCCTATCCGGGTTACGGATACGGCTACTACGGCGAAGAGGACGACGACGGTTACCGGAAATGGCGCAAGCACTATTACAAGCATTGGCGCAAGCATCACGACGATGACGACGATTGAGCGCGACCTGCGCGGCGCCGGTGACGTTCAGAACGCGTAATCCGGATTCTTCGGGTCAAACGCGGATTCGTCGAGCGTCACCGGCGCGATTTTCTCGATGACGATTCGTTCGAAGATCTTGCCGTCGTTGTCATACGATTCGACGGTCCTGAAGTACGGCGCGTGCAGGTCGAGCCCGAGGGTTTCCTTCTTCGCGTAGAACTGCGGGCGGCCGGTCGGCGTCTCGTAGGTGAGCGCGACGACGCGCACGCCGCCGATCGTCTTCGCTTCCACTTGCGTCGGCCGCTGCACGCCGGCTTCCTGGTATTTCTTTCCTTCGGTCAGGTACAGGTTCGTGATGAACTCGGTGCCGAGATCCTTAACCTGGTGATTCGACTGCGCGCGTGCGAGTGCGCCGTCGAGCGCCGTCCACAGCGGAATCTTGCCGAGCAGGCCGCCGAGATGGCCGTACATCTCGTCCTTGCGCTGGGTCGTGTCGTAGATCGTCTCCTGTCCGGTATGCGCGCCGCCCGGCAGCCATTTCGCATACACCCGCAACGGTTCGCGGGTCGTCTTCACGAGCATGCGGTCGGGCGTGTCGGACCATTTCCCGCTGATGCGCTCCTGGCGCACCATCGTGAACTGGTACGACGGATAGCCATTGGGACCGTTGCGGATATAGAGCGGGACGGCGAGCGGATCGAGCGTCTTGAACAGCGCCGTGAGCGTCGCGTCGTCAAGTTGTGCGAGCGTGCCGCGCTGGGCGGCCGTGCGCAGCCAGCGCGCCTGCTGCGCGACCGGCTCACGCGTGACCTTCGCCAGGTCCGCCGGCAGTGCGGCCTCCTGGGCCGCGCTCGCGGCGGCGGCGGTTTCCTGCGCATGCAGGCCAGCTTGCGCGAGCGACAGCATGCACGCGACGGCCGCGGCGGCGTGCCGCGTGCGGCGCTTCGTTCCTTCGTTCATCGACAGCGTCTCCCGGGGCGATGGATCGTTCAGCCTTGCTTCGCGGCCTTGAGCTTGGCGAGTTCCTCGTCGCGCAGCGCGCGGCGCAGGATCTTGCCGACGTTCGTCTGCGGCAGCGCGTCGCGGAATTCGACGAACTTCGGCATCTTGTAGCCGGTCAGGTTCTTGCGGCAATGCGCGAGCACGTCGTCGACCGTCAACGTCGGGTCGCGGCGCACGACGAAGACCTTGATCCGTTCGCCCTGGACTTCGTCCGGGATGCCGATCGCGGCGGCTTCGCTGATGCCCGGATGCATGACCAGCACTGCCTCGATCTCGTTCGGATACACGTTGAAGCCCGAGACGAGGATCATGTCCTTCTTGCGGTCGATCAGGCGGATGAAGCCGCGCTCGTCCATCACGCCGATGTCGCCGGTGCCGAGCCAGCCGTCGGCGTCGATCACCTTCGCGGTCTCGTCGGGCCGCTGCCAGTAGCCGCGCATCACCTGCGGGCCGTGCACGCACAGCTCGCCCGGCTCGCCGACGGCGGCCCAGGTGCCGTCCTCGCGCCGGAAGCGCACGAGCGTCGACGGGGCGGGCAGGCCGATCGAGCCGCTGAACGCGGCCATGTCGGTCAGATCCACCGGATTCATCGTGACGATCGGCGAGCATTCGGTGAGCCCGTAGCCTTCGACGACCGGCCGCCCCGTGACCTCCTGAAAGCGCTCCGCGACCGCGCGCTGCATCGCCATGCCGCCCGCCATCGCGAGCTTGAGCTTCGAGAAGTCGCGCTTGCGGAATTCCTCGTTGTCGAGGAACGCGTTGTACAGCGTGTTGATCCCGGTGATTCCGGTGAACGTCTCGTTGCGGATGATCTTCATCACCATGTTCATGTCGCGCGGATTCGCGATCAGGATGTTGCGCCCGCCGAGCCCCATGAAGATGAACGCGTTCACCGTCAGCGAATAGATGTGATAAAGCGGCAGCGGCGTCAGCACGGTCTCGACGTCGCCCGAGACCTGGTCGGCGATCCACGCCTTGGCCTGCAGCAGGTTCGCGATCAGGTTGCCGTGCGTGAGCATCGCGCCTTTCGCGACGCCGGTCGTGCCGCCCGTGTATTGCAGGAACGCGAGATCGTCGCGTGTCGTCTGCACCGGTTGCGGTTTGCCGCGTGCGCCGAGCGCGAGGGCGGCGCGCAGCCGGATCGCCTGCGGCAGGCTGTAGGCCGGCACGAGCTTCTTCACGTGCTTCAGCACGAAATTGATCAGGCGTCCTTTTGCATTGAAGCCGTCGGCGAGCAGGTCGCCGAGCGCGGTGACGACGATGTTCTTCACCTGCGTTTCCGGCAACGCGTCCTGCAGCGTGCGCGCGAAGTTCTCGAATACGACGATCGTCTGCGCGCCGCTGTCCTTCAGCTGGTGCGCGAGTTCGCGCGCGGTATAGAGCGGGTTGACGTTGACGACGATCGCGCCGGCCTTCAGCGTTCCGAACAGCGCGACCGGGTACTGGAACGTATTCGGCAGCATGATGGCGACGCGGTCGCCCGGTTTCACGCCGGTGCTTTGCAGATACGACGCGAACGCATCGACTTTTTGCGCGAGCGTGCGATAGGTCATCGATGCGCCTGCGCTCACGTAGGCGACGCGCTCGGCGAAGCGCGTCGTGCATTCGTCGAAGAATTGCACGAGCGATGCGTATTGCGTGACGTCGATTTCATGCGGCACGCCGGGCGGATACGAGGCGTACCAGATGCCGTCGGTGTTCGGCGGGAGCTGGGCCGCTGCGGTTGCTGCGGATGAGGACATGATGTATCTCCGGTGTCGACGAGCGTTAGCGCTTCAGCGCTTACGCTCGTCCCATGCTTCGCGGTCGACAAGAGTTAGCGCTTCAGCGCTAACTCTCGCCCCATGCTTTTTCGTCGACGAGCGCAAGCCAGACTTGGCTCCCGCCGCATGACATTCGTTCGGCCCGGGCCAGCGTGTCAACGCCGGCCCGGGCCGCCAAAATCGTGAATCGCCGCCTGCGCGGCCTCGTGCGATCAGCTCGCCGAATGCACCGTCGCCGGATCGGCGGCCGGCGCGCTCGACGGCAGCCCGAACGCCTCGCTCGCACCCGCATCGTCGAGCACGGCCGCGAAGATCGACAGCTGCGCGCTGTCGGGCATCGGCGCCTTCAGCGCGGCGACGATCAGCGAGGACAACCGCGCGATCATCTGCACGTCGTTCATCGTGCGGCCTTGCGAGAATTCGTCGATGAGGCTTTCGGTTTCGGCCCCGGCCAGCGCGCCGGACAGCGCACCGATCGCGAAGTGCAGCCGCCAGCCGAGCTCCGTGCGCGGCAGGTGCGGCAGCGCGCGCTGGAATGCGTCGAAGAAGCGGCCCGCGACGCTCGCGTAGTGCGCGGTCAGGAAGTTGCGCACGAACGGCGACGGGTCGGTGTACGCGCGGCCGATCAGCCGCAGGAACGCGGGGCCGCCGCGCTCGGGGTCCCGCGACGCCTTCAGCGCGGGAATGAACATCGCGCCGAGCACGTGTTCGCAGGTGATGTGTGCACCGAGCTGCGCATCGAAGCGGTCGAGGATGCCGAGACGTTCCTGGTTGAGCTGATCGAGCCGACGCGACAGCATCGCGTGGATCAACGCTTCCTTGCTGCCGAAGTGGTAGTTGACCGCGGCGAGGTTCACCGCCGCGCGCGACGTGATCTGCCGCATCGACATCGCTTCGAAGCCATGTTCGATGAACAGGTCCTCGGCCGCATCGAGAATGCGCGCCTTCGTCCCGCCGGTCTGCCGATTTCCGGATGACCGCGTCCCGGACGGCCGTCCCGCCGACGGTCGCCCCTCCTGACTGACTGCCATGTCCCGCCTCCCAATGCCGGTCGCCCGGCCGCGAACAGGTGATTTGATTATCTGATTCAAACAGCCGTTTTTATTAAGATAAAAAAACGCGGGCAGCGCGGGCAAGCGAGGAATCTGGACAAATTCCTCTAGTTCGATGTGCGAATGCGGAAAGTCTGTCGCGCGGCCCCGGCGGGATGGGGCGCGCGCGATGGTGCGATGCGGCAATGCGCAGGCTCAGCCGGCGGTGGTACGCGTATTGACCGATTGCGTCATGTCGATGCCGCGCCGTTCGCGGCTGAACAGGATCAGCACGGCGATCACGACGGCCACGATGCCGGCCACGAGCGCCAGCGCGAAACCGTAGTTGTTGCCCTGGGAAACCGCGAGCGACGCCTGCATCGTCGCGTTGCCGGACGCGAGCAGGTTGCCGAGCTGGTAGACGACGCCGGGGAACGTCGCGCGAATCTCGTCGGGCGAGATCTCGTTCAGGTGGACGGGGATCACGCCCCACGCACCCTGTACGGAGATCTGCATCAGGAACGCGCCGGCGGCGAGCGCGACCGGGCCGCTCGAGAACGCCCACAGCGGCAGCACCGGCAGCGCGATCAGCGCGGCGACGAAGATCGCGCGACGGCGGCCGATCTTCTCCGAGATCGCGCCGAACGACAGGCCGCCGACGATCGCGCCGATGTTCAGCACGATCGTGATCCACGACACGGTATGCGGATCGAAGTGATGCTGTTCGCGCAGGAAGGTGGGGTAGAGGTCCTGCGTGCCGTGCGAGAAGAAGTTGAACGCGGTCATCAGCACGATCGCGTAGATCGTGAGTTTCCAGTTCTGCTGGATCGTGGCCGCGAGACTCGGCCGCGGACGCTTTTCCATCTGCTTCCAGGCCGGCGATTCGGGCACGTGCGTGCGCACATACAGCACGAGCAGCGCGGGCAGCACGCCGACCATGAACATGCCGCGCCAGCCGATGTACTGGTAGAACAGGCCGAACACGACGGACGCGAGCAGGTAGCCGCTCGGATAGCCGGCCTGCAGCAAGCCCGACACGAAGCCGCGCGCGTGGGTCGGCACGGTTTCCATCGTCAGCGCGGAGCCGACGCCCCATTCACCGCCCATCGCGATGCCGAACAGCGCGCGCAGCGCCAGCAGCGCGGCGAGGCTCGGCGCGAAGCCCGACGCGAGTTCGAGCAGCGAATAGCACGCGATGTTGACCATCAGCGTCGGACGGCGGCCGAATCGGTCGGCGAGCCGGCCGAAGATCAGCGCGCCGATCGGGCGCATCGCAAGCGTGAGCGTCAGCGCAAACGCGACCGCGGGGATCGTCGACGCGAATTCGGCGGCGATGTCCTTCAGCACGAAGACCATCAGGAAAAAATCGAACGCGTCGAGTGTCCAGCCCAGGTAGGCGGCGATCGTGACGTTGCGTTGTTCGCGGGTCCAGCTCATGTCCGAGGTCTCCTCGTAGGCTTGCGCGCTCACGATCCGCCGGCGGATGCCGGCCCGGCTTGCGCGCGGTGCGGGGCCATGGATCGAGTGTAGGCCGCGGCACCGTACGATGTGGGGTGCGATAACCGCGAATCGGGAATAATCCCTATGAAATGGATTGTTGAGAAAACGGAAATGAGCGTGCGCGAGACAGGCGACAGGCATCTGTATCATTCCGGAAGGCTTTTTGTATCAGTCATGTAATGTGCGCGACGCGCATCGCCACCGAATCAGGAGTCCCGATGACCGAACCATCCGTTGCCGCGTTGCCCGTCCTGGAGACCGGGCGGCTGTGGCTGCGCCCGCGCGTGCTGGCCGATCTCGACGCGAGCATCGAGATGGATCGCGATCCCGATGTCACGCGCTACATCGCGGGCCCGTGGCACGACCCGGACGAACATCGCCGCTTCGTCACGCATCGGATCACGCGCGCGTATCCGCCGGGCCTCGGCTACTGGTCGATCTTCGAGAAGGCCGCGCCCGATGCGTTCATCGGATGGATCCTGCTGATTCCCGACTATGCGGGTGGCGCGCGCGACGTCGAGATCGGCTGGCGGCTCGTGCGTGCCGCGTGGGGGCGCGGCATCGCATGCGAGGCTGCCGCGGCCGTCGTGCGTCATGCGTTCGACACCGTGCGGCTGCCGCGCGTGATCGCCGATATCGCCGAGGCGAACAAGGGGTCGCTGAACGTCGCACGCAAGCTCGGGATGCGGCGCGTGAGCGTCGTTCACGACGGGATTCCTTACGTGCGCCACCGTCTCGAGCGCGACGACCTGCGTACATAGTGTTGCGTCCGGTTGTCAGAGACGGTCAAGCACATGCACATCGAAGCCGTGATGTATTAACGGCTCGTCAGATCAGGAGTATCGTTGCCGGAAATTCGTAACATGGGGTACGACCATGGCACTCGGCAACGACGTTCATCTCATTCCCGTCCAGCTCGACGCACTGCGTCCGACGCAAATGACGGTCGGCTATCGCGAAGTGAAAGCGAAGCGCAAGCACTGGAAGACGCTCGATAAGCGCGCGCGCAAAGCCGCGATCGAGTCGCACTGGTTTCCGGCCGTCCTCGGTCCGGGCGGGCTGCACTACATCACCGATCATCACCACCTCGGCCTCGCGCTGATCGAGGAAGGGGAGACGCGTGTGAACGCGATGCTGCTGAAGGATCTGTCCTGGCTCGACGACACGATCTTCTGGCGGATGATGGAACACAACCAGTGGGTGCATCCGTTCGGCGCGGACGGTTCGCGTCGCGACTACGCGCGTCTGCCGAAGGCGCTGACGGGGCTCGAGGACGATCCGTACCGGAGCCTTGCGGGCGAGCTGCGCACGGCCGGCGGCTACGCGAAGGATGCGACGCCGTTCAGCGAATTCCTGTGGGCCGACTACCTGCGCCAGCACGTGACGCTCGACCAGATCCGCAAGAACTTCTCGAAGGCGCTCGACCTCTCGCTGCGCCATGCGCACGAGCAGGACGCGCGCTATCTGCCCGGCTGGTCGGGCGTCATTGCCGTCAAGCCCTGATACGCGCCTGGTGCCTGCCACTTCATGACGACCGTCCCACCCCGTCCGGATGCCGGCCCGCAGCATCCCGAGCATTTCGCTGCACTCGATGCGGCAACGTCGCCGCCCATGCGGCGCATCGGCCTCGATGCGCTGGCCGGCGTATCGATCGCCGGGCTGCTGATTCCCGAGGCGGTCGCGTACGCGGGTCTCGCCAACCTGCCGCCGCAGGCCGGTCTCATCGCGCTCCTGTCGGGGCTCGTCGTCTATGCGCTGACCGGCAGCAGCCGCTTTGCGATCGTGTCGTCGACATCGTCGTCGGCGGCCGTGCTCGCCGCGACCGTGCTGGCCGAGTCCGGGATGGCGCTTGCCGCGCAGCTCGCGCTGGCGGCCGCGCTCGTCGCGATGACCGGCGTGCTGTTCATCCTGGCGGGCGCCGCGCGACTGGGCGGCATGTCGGATTTCGTTGCGCGTCCGGTCCTGCGCGGTTTCACGTTCGGCCTGGCGCTGACGATCGTCATCAAGCAGTTGCCGAAGATTCTCGCGATCTCCGTGCAGCACAGCGACGCGCCGCATGTCGCGCTCGAGCTCGTCACCGGCGCGCCGCACGCGAACCTCGCGAGCGTCGCGCTCGGCGCGACCGCGCTCGCATTGCTGTTCGTGCTCGGCCGGCGCTCGCGCGTGCCCGCGACACTGGTCGTGATCGTGCTGTCGATCGCGGCCGGGTATATGGTCGACTGGCAGCATTACGGGATCGCGATCGTCGGGCACATCGATTTCCGGCACATCGAATTCGGCCTGCCGCATCTCGACCGCAATGCATGGATGCAGACGGTCGAACTTGCTTTCGCGCTGATGCTGATCCTGTATGCGGAGTCGTACGGATCGATTCGCAACTTCGCGCTGAAGCATGGCGACAGCGTGTCGCCGAACCGCGACCTCGTCGCGCTCGGCTGCGCGAACCTCGTGTCGGGGCTGCTGCACGGGATGCCGGTCGGCGCCGGCTATTCGGCGACGTCCGCGAACGAGGCGGCCGGTGCACGGTCGCGTTTCGCGGGCTTGTGGGCAGCCGGCGTGGTCGCGCTGATCGTGTGGCTGCTGCTGCCGCAGCTTGCGCGCACGCCGGAGCCCGTGCTCGCGGCGATCGTGATCTTTGCGGTCAGCCACTCGCTGCATCCGACGGTGTTCCGGCCGTACTGGGTCTGGCATCGCGACCGGCTCGTCGTGATCGCCGCGTTGCTCGCGGTGCTCGTGCTCGGCGTGCTGCACGGCCTGCTCGCGGCCATCGGCGTGAGCCTGCTGCTGACGCTGCGTAAGTTGTCGGAGCCGAACGTGAGCGTGCTCGGCCGGTTGCGCGACGGGCACGACTTCGTCGACGTCGCGAATCATGCCGATGCGAAGCCGGTGCCCGGCGTGCTGATCGTGCGGCCCGAGGCGCAGCTGTTCTTCGCGAACGCGGACCGGATGCTCAATCGCGTGCGTGCGCTGATGAAGGCCGCGCCCGATACGCGTACCGTGCTGCTGAGTCTCGAGGAAACGCCGGACGTGGACGGCACGACGATCGAGTCGTTGCGTACGTTCGCGGCCGAATGCGCGGCCCGTGGGCTGCAGTTCGCGATCGTGCGGCTCAAGGAGCACGCGTTGCATGCGCTGCGCCGCGCGGCCGACGAGACGCTGCGCGACGACGCGATGTCCGAACTGAGTGTCGACGAGAGCCTGCAAGCGCTGCAGGCGCGAAGCAATGGCGGAAAGGGCGCGCAGGGCGGTGCGTGACGAACGCGCCGTCCAGCGCGTTCCGGTGCTGTCTAGTCCGATAGCGCGGCGTCGGCCGCTTCGGCAGCCACGGGATTTGCCATGACCTCTGCCACCTCGGCAGCCGTCGGCGCATACGCGCCCGCGTGCGCGCAGGCGACCGCCGCGCACGCTGCCGCGTAGCGCAGATGTTCGGCGGCCGATGCGCCGGGGCGCGTGAGCTGGCTGGCGAGCCAGCCACCGATGCTGGCGTCGCCGCAGCCGACGGTATCGGCGACCTCGGTCGCGAACGCCGGTTGGAACAGCGCGGAATCGCGATGCAGGAGTTGCATGCCGGCCGCGCCGCGCGTGACGAGCACGCTCGCATCGGGCGCCCACGCGCGCAATTGCGCGAGCGCGGCGGCTTCGTCGAGTTCGGGGAACAGGCCGCGCAGATCTTCGTCGGAAACCTTGATCCAGTCGGCGAGACTTGCCAGCCGGCGCAGTGTGGCGCGATACGACGGCGCGGCCATCGGCGCGCGATAGTTGGGATCGAACGAGATTCGTTTGCCGGCGGCGCGTGCCGCCTGCACGACGTCGATCAGGCGCGACGCAAGCGGCTCGCGCACGACGCCGAGCGAGCCGACGTGCACGATCTCGGCCGCGTCGAGCGCGCCGTCGGGCAAGTCGGCCGGATCGAACGCGAGGTCGGCGCTGTTTTCGCCGATGAAGAAATAGTCGGGTGGCTGCTTCGACACGACCATCGCGAGCAGCGGCGCACGATCGACCTGCCGGATGAAGCGCGGGTCGAGCCCGGCATCAGCGCTCCTGCGCATCAGTTCGTCGCCGAAGATGTCGCGGCTGACCGTGCCGGCGAAGGCGGTCGGCACGCCGAGCCGCGCGCCGACGCGCGCCACGTTCCAGCACGAGCCGCCGGCGACGCTGCGCCAGTGCTGCGCGTCGTCGCGGATGAAATCGGTCAGCGCTTCGCCGAATACGATCAGGCGGGGGAGCGTCGTCGTCATGTCGAAAACCTTGTGCCGCGGCGTGTCGCGCGGCGGTGCAGCGGTTGAGGTGAGCGGACGGGCAGGGCCGGGCGCCGCGCGCGGCGATACGGCGGCGTGGCCCGGCACCGCCCGGGATCGCGGGTGGCGTCGCGCGATCAGCGCGGGCTGCTCCAGCCCTTGTAGCCCTTCACGTTGTCGCGCGTGACGAGCGTCGGCTCGATCAGGATCATCGGGTTGGCCGGCTTCTGGCCGTTCATGATCCCGTAGCCGACGTTGACGGCCTGCTGCGCCATCGCCCACGGGTCCTGGCTCGACGACGCCTGCACGAGCGTGTTGGACTTCAGCGCCACCTCGATGTCCGGCGCACCGTCGACCGACGTGATCACGATGTTCGGGCGATTCAGCTGCTTCGCCGCGAGATCGCTGCCGATCGCCTGCGGGTCGTTGATCGTGAACACGCCGTCGAGCTTCGGAAAGCGCGTCAGGTAGCCTTGCATCGCGTTCATCCCGCCTTCGCGCGAGCCCTTGCCGTCCTGGTCGCTCGACAGCAGCTTGATGCCCGGGTTTTTCGCGAGCACGGCCTTGCAGCCGTTCACGCGATCGATCACGGCCGACACCTGCGGGCCGTTCTCGATGATCACGTTGCCCTTGCCGCTGAGCTTCTTCGCGAGGTAGTCGCACGCCAGCTCGCCGGCCTTCACGTTGTTGGTCTGCACGGTCGCGTTCGCGCCGGCTGCCGCGACGTCCACCGCGACGACCGTGATGCCGGCCGCCTGCGCCTTCTTCACCGCCGGCTCGATCGCCTTCGGATCGGTCGCGTTGAGCAGGATCATGTCGACGTGCGCGGAGATGAAGTTGTCGATCTGCGTGAACTGCTTGTTCAGGTCGTAATCGGCGGAAACCGCAGTGACCTTCGCATTCGGGTTGAGCTGTTTGGCGCGTGCTTCGGCGCCCTTCACGATCGTGACGAAGTACGGGTTGCCGAGCGACCCGACCGTGACGCCGATCGATTTCAGCGGCTTGTCGGCTGCGTGGGCGGCGGTGGCGCCGAAGGCGAGCGCGCAGGTGATGGCGGTCAGGGCGGCTTTGTGCTTGAACATGTCGTTGTGTCTCCGGAAGGTCCGTTGGCGGACGGGCGCAGGAGGACCTGCCTGCGCCCTGATGGTTGAATGGTGAGGAATGCGTGTCAGGTACGGGCCGAGTCGCGCTGGCGATAGCGATCGAGCGCGACGGCGCCGATGATCACGAGCCCCTTGATGATGTATTGCCAGATGTCGGACACGCCGAGCAGCACGAGACCGTTGGTCAGAACCGCGATGATCAGCGCACCGATCAGCGTGCCGACGATCGAGCCGACGCCGCCGACGAAGCTCGTGCCGCCGAGGATCACCGCGGCGATCGCATCGAGTTCGTACGACTGGCCGAGCTGCAGGCCGTTGGCCGCATAGAGCCGCGCGGCCGACATCACCGCGCCGAGACCCGCGAGCAGACCCGACGCGGCATACACGAACAGCTGGATCGCCCGCACGTTGATGCCCGACAGGCGCGCGGCTTCAGGGTTGCCGCCGACCGAATAGATCCGCATCCCGAGCACCGTGCGACGCAGGATGAACCACGACAGCGCGATCACCGCGCACGCGATCACGACGAGCCACGGCACGCCGAAGATCGTGCCGTTGCCGATGAACGCGAACGGCAGTTGCGGATTGAAGATAGTCGTGTCGTTGCCGATCAGGCGGGCGACCCCGCGCACGGCCGTCATCGCGCCGAGCGTGACGATGAACGGCGGCAGGCGCAGGAACGAGATCAGGCCGCCGTTGATCGCGCCGAACACGAGGCCGACCGCGAGCGCGATCGGCACGCCGAGCCAGCCCCAGCCGGGGATGGTCGACGCGAGCAGCGCGGCGACGGCCGATGCGGCGAGCACCGAGCCGACCGACAGGTCGATGCCGCCCGTCAGGATCACGAAGGTCATGCCGGCGGCGAGCACGATGTTGATCGAGGCCTGCTGCGTGACGATCGACAGGTTCTGCAGCGTGAAGAAGCCGTCGGTCAGGAATCCGAAGCCGATGCACAGAACCAGCAGCACCGGCAGCATGCCGGCGGTGCGCATCAGCGATTGCATGCGCGCGCGATGATCGGCGCCGCGCATCAGCGGCGTACGGTTGGCCACCGGATGGGCCGTCGCGGAAGCGAGGTTCCGCTGCTTGGTCGGGTTGATCATGTCGGTACCTGGACGTAAGAGGGAGATGAAGGGGCCGTGGTCAGTGCGCGTCGGCGAGTTCGGCCTGCGAGCCGGTGGCGAGCGCGATGATCGCTTCCTGCGTGATGGGCGTGTGCATGTGGCCGCCGAGTTGGCCGGCGATCTCGCCTTCGCGCATCACGAGCACGCGATCGGCGACGCCGATGATTTCCGGCAGCTCGCTCGAGATCACGATCACGCCGACGCCCGCACGGGCCAGTTCGTTGATGATCCGGTAGATCTCGGATTTCGCGCCGATGTCGACGCCGCGCGTCGGTTCGTCGAGGATCAGCACGCGCGGCTTCGTCTCGAGCAGGCGCGACAGCAGCACTTTCTGCTGGTTGCCGCCCGACAGCGCGCCGACGTTCACGTTCGCGTTCGGCACGCGGATCGACAGCGAGGCGATCGCATCGCGCGCGCGTTCGGCGCCGCGTGCGAGATCGAGCGCGCCGAGCCGTGCGTCGCGGTTGCACACGGAGATGTTGATGTTGTCGCGCACGCTCATGTCCAGGAACAGGCCCTGGCGCTTGCGGTCCTCCGTCAGGTAGACGAGGCCCGCGTCGATCGCGTCGCGCGGCGAATGCGCGCCGAACGTCCGATCGCCCAGCTTCACGTCGCCGCGCGTGCGCGGTTCCGCGCCGAAGATCAGCCGCGCGAGCTCGGTGCGGCCCGCGCCGACGAGCCCGGCGATGCCGAGCACCTCGCCCGCATGCAGGTCGAGGCTGCAGCCGCGCACGCGGTCGCCGTCGGCGATGTCGCGTACCGACAGCAGCAGGTGGCCGGGGTCGTACGGCGCATGTTCCTTCTTGTAGAAGCCGGAGATGTCGCGGCCCACCATCATCGCGACGAGCCGCTCGGCCGACAGCGATTCGCGCTCGAGCGTGCCGACGTACGCTCCGTCGCGCAGCACCGACACGCGGTCGGACAATTCATAGATCTCGGCCATCCGGTGGCTGATGTAGATGATCGCGAGACCTTCCTCGCGCAACTGGCGGATCAGGCCGAACAGGTGCTCGGTCTCGCGCGACGACAGCGGTGTCGTCGGTTCGTCCATCACGAGGATGCGTGCGCGGGTGTGCACGGCGCGCGCGATTTCGACGAGTTGCTGCTCGGCGATCGACAGCGTGCCGACGAGCGTGTCGGGCCCGAACGGGGCGCCGAGACGCGTGAGCACGTCCTGGCAGCCGCGCGCCATCGCCGCGCGGTCGATGGTGCCCCAGCGCCGGTTGCCGCGCCGCAGTTCGCGGCCGACGTAGATGTTTTCCGCCACCGTCAGGTTCGGCGCGAGGCACAGCTCCTGGTAGATCACCGCGACGCCTGCATCGCGCGCGGCAAGCGGGCCGTCGACGTCGATGCGCTCGCCGTCGATCAGGATTTCGCCGCCGGCGTCGGCGCGGTACGCACCCGACAGGATCTTCATCAGCGTCGATTTGCCCGCGCCGTTCTCGCCCATCAGCGAGTGGATCTCGCCCGGATAGACGGTCAGGCTGACGTTGTCGAGCGCGCGCACGGCCGGGAACGTCTTGCTGATCCGGCGCATCTCGAGCAGCGGCCGGGGCGACTCAGAACGCGACATGGTTGACCTCCTGCGATTCGGTGCGGGCGCCCTTGAGGATGCCGGCCCGCGGGGAGAAGTTGAAGAACATCGGCAGCGTTGCGGCGCCGATCGCGCCGGCGTCGGCGCCGAACGTGCCGCGCACGAGCGTTGGCGTGCCGCGCGCTTCCGGCGCGGTGGCGACGAGCGCCGCGCGCAGGCGGGTCGTCAGCGCATCGAGCAGGCCGGCGTCGGTATCGGCATCGAGCACGACCACCGGCGCATCGACGACGCACAGCACCGCGCGCAACGCCGGGGCGAGTGCGTCGACGCAGTCGTCGATCCATTCGTCGACCGCCGGCAGGCCGCGCGCGATGCAGGCCTCGAGATCGGCGCGGTTCTCGACCGTCTCGCCGTGATGGCGCAGGTGGCGCACCAGCGCATGCAGCGATGCGCGGGCGAGCAGGATGTCCCACGGGCCGCGCGGCGGCGGCGCGGAGGCCAGCCGGCTCGGCGGAACGGGAATCACGGCGATGTCGCCGGCATTGCCGGTCACGCCGCGCAGGCAGTCGCCGTCGATCGCGATGCCGCCGCCGATCGCCGGACCGATGAACAGGTAGACGAAGTCGTCGCACTGCCGGCCGTACCCGTAGAACAGTTCGGCGATCGCGGCCGCGTTGCCGTCGTTTTCGCCGAACACGGGCAGCGACAGCGTGCGCCCGAGGTCGCTCGCGAAGTCGACGTCTTCCCATGCGCGGAACGTGTCGGGCGCGAGGCCGAGCTCGCGCATCCATGCGCCGAGGTTGTACGGTTGCGCGACGCCGACGCCCGCCAGGCGCGCGCGCTCATGCGCGGGAAGCAGATCCTGCATCGCATCGATGTCGCGTCGCACGATGTCGAGCACGTCGGCGGGCGGGGGGAGCAGCGTGTCGTGGGAGCGGCGGCCGAGCACGTCGCCCGCGAAATTGACGAGCGCCGTCTCGATGCGCATCCGGTCGAGATGAACGCCGATGCCGAACGCGCCGCGCGGATCGAGGCGGATTAGCGATGCCGGCTGGCCGCGCTGGCCTTCGGTGCGGCCGGCGAACGCAATCAGCTTCGCATCGGCGAGCGACGCGATGATGCTGCCGACCGCCGTGCCCGTCATGTTCGCGAGACGGGCGAGATCGGCCTTCGATGCGCTACCCGCACGGCGCAGCGTCTTCAACAGCAGGCGCTCGTTGTAACGGCGCACGTTGGCCGAGTTGCTTCCCTGGCCGATGTGCGGGCTTCTCATGGCGTCTCCTTCCATGGGCGCGTCGGTTGCGACGCATTAAATAAATCACGTTGATTTATTTAACCGCGTGAGCGGCGGCGTGTCAGCCTAGGGAAATCCCGGTTTTGCCTCTGGGGTGGGGATGGATGCTGGTGGGCAAGGCTGGGGGCGAATCACGGGTGGCGAAGTGATTGTCCCCGCGCACGAGGGCTGGCGTGGAGTCGGCACTCGGTGCGAGTGGCGGGCTGGGGTAAGTTGCGCTGCCGCGGTGAATGCGCAAGCGCGCCCGCAGGGATCCTGGAGCCGGAAATAAAAAAAGGCCGGCATAAAGCCGACCTTTTCAAAAAACAGATGGTGCCCAGGAGAGGACTCGAACCTCCACGATGTTGCCACCGCTAGGACCTGAACCTAGTGCGTCTACCAATTCCGCCACCTGGGCACGTTTCGCTTTGCTGCATCGCGAAAGACCGCAATTATAGCGTGACTGAAGGGCGTGTCAACAGATTTTTGCGCGATCGTTTGGACCGGTGAGAAAAAGGGCGCGCCTGATTCGACGCGTCTGAAGACATTGACCGGTCGATGCCGGTGCGAGGAATTACTGCGGGAAAGGATCGAGCGAATTTCCTGAATGCGCCTTCACGTCTGTCGCCGGAGAAATTATTGTCGACGGCATTCTGTCGTGCGCGCTGCCCCGCGGCTGCAGGATGCGATCGCAACGATCGCCCGTGTGCATCGCGCAACGCCGACACGCAATGGCGCGTGCGGCACCCGTGGGTGAAGTCGCTTGTATCGCGACTTTTTATGTTACCGTAACGGTAACGTTTATTGCGGAACGGTCCGCGTCAAGGAGTTCGTCATGTCTGAAATTGCAGTGGTTTTTCACAGCGGCTACGGCCACGCAGCCGTTATTGCGGACGCAGTTGCTCGCGGCGTCGAGAAAGTCGACGGCGCGTCGGTCAAGTTGATCCCCGTCGACGCGATCGACGAACACTGGGAGTACCTGGAGCGCGATGCGAAGGCGATCATCTTTGGCTCGCCGACGTACATGGGCAGTGCGTCCGCTCAGTTCAAGGGCTTCATGGATGCATCGTCGAAGCATTGGGGCAAGTGGCGTGACAAGCTGGCGGCCGGTTTCACGGTGTCGGCTTCGCAAAGCGGCGACAAGCTCTCGACGCTGCAGCAACTGGCGGTTTTCGCTGCCCAGCATCAGATGCTGTGGGTCAGCCTCGGCCTGATGCCCGGCAACAACAGCAGTGCGGGTTCGGTCAACGATCTGAATCGGCTCGGGTCGTTCCTCGGTGCGATGGCGCAGGCAAATGCGGACGAGGGCGGCGATGCGATTCTCGAGAGCGATCGCAAGACGGCGGAAGTGCTGGGCGAGCGTGTCGCGATTGCCGCGAAACGCTGGAACGGCGCCTGACGTCGACAGCCGGGCGGGTCTTGATGGGTCGTCCGTTTCTGGAAAGCGGAGGGGGTGCTTGGTAACGCGGGCGGTGCCCCCCGAGCCTGAAAAAGAAAAAGGCCGGCTAAAAGCCGGCCTTTCTTAAATAAGTGGTGCCCAGGAGAGGACTCGAACCTCCACGGTGTTGCCACCGCTAGGACCTGAACCTAGTGCGTCTACCAATTCCGCCACCTGGGCACGTTTCGCTTACTGCGATGCGAAGACCGCTATTCTAGCGTGTATTGAAAGCCTGTCAATACAATTTATGCGACGGCCATAAAAATTTCGCGTGTCGCATGTTCGGGGCGTCACGCGCGGATCGGATTCGCACGCGTTGCCGCGAAATTCCTGCGCAGCGCGTCAGCTGTGTCGACGCAGGTATGCAGCAAACCTGCTGCGCGAAACGTATCGGCGATCTTCTGCTGCTTACCGACGTTCTGAGGGACTACGGAATCCTCACGGCGGGATTCGCATCGACCGATGCGCAGCGTGTATGGCGAATTCTCGGCGTGCGCCGGGATGCCGGCGGCCGGCATCGCGCGTGCGAACGTGCGGCGGGTGCATCGACGTCATGGATCGCGTTCCTCGCTGGATTCGTTGAAAGCAAGACGGCTAACGTAGTACCAACGGGGAGGGCAATCGATCACCGATCAATTCTGCTATCGATCGGCGTGACGGGCATATGGCGTGGCCAGCGCGCGTAATGCGGGGCTTGAAATGAAAAAAGGCCGGCATAAAGCCGACCTTTTCAAAAACAGATGGTGCCCAGGAGAGGACTCGAACCTCCACGATGTTGCCACCGCTAGGACCTGAACCTAGTGCGTCTACCAATTCCGCCACCTGGGCACGTTTTGCAGTAGCTGCTTGCTGCAAAGAAGGAAAATTATAGCGCCCCAATTAATTGTGTCAACACTTTTTTGCGATGCACCGCAAACCGGCCGCTGCGGCGCCCGCACGCGGCATTCGCGTCATTTGGCGGCACAGGCGGGTGATAGAATGATCCGCCGCCGTCACTATAGAACTGTCTGACGGACACTTCTATGTTGATGCCGTGCACCATCAGTCAACGCAACGAGAACAATCATCGACAAACCCTTGAGCAAATATCCGTACCCCATTCCGAGCCGTGAAGAAATTCTCGGCGTGCTGCGTACGAGCGACGCGCCGCTGGCAGCCAACGACATCGCCGAAGCGTTGTCGATCAAGCGCCAGGAGCGCGAAGGGTTCTTCCGGCGTGTCGCCGCGATGGAACGCGACGGCCAGATCCGCCTCGACAAGCGCGGCCACTATCAGCTTACCCATCCGTCGAATTTCGTCGCCGGCCGCGTGCAGGGACATCGCGACGGCTACGGGTTCGTGATCCGCGACGACGGCCAGGACGACCTGTTCCTGCCGAACGGCGAAATGCAGAAGGTCATGCACAACGACCGCGTGCTCGCGCGAATCGTCGGCTACGATCGCCGCGGCCGCCCGGAAGGCCATGTCGTCGAAGTCACCGAGCGCGCGAACAAGCGCGTGATCGGCCGCCTGCTCAACGAGAACGGCGCGCTGATCGTCGCACCCGAAGACAAGCGCATCGGCCACGACATCCTGATCACGCAGAACGTGAAGAAGGCAAAGGTCGGGCAGGTCGTCGTCGTCGAATTGACCGATTTCCCGAGCCGCCATTCGCAACCGCTCGGCCGTGTCGTCGAAGTGCTCGGCGACATCGACGATCCGGGCATGGAAATCGAGATCGCGGTGCGCAAGTACGGCGTGCCGCATGAGTTCAGCCAGCCGGCGCTCGATGAAGCCGCCGCGCTGCCCGACAAGGTGCGGCCGGCCGACCTGCGGTTCCGCGTCGATCTGCGCGACGTGCCGCTCGTGACGATCGACGGCGAGGACGCCCGCGACTTCGACGATGCCGTCTACTGCGAGCCGACCAAGGTCGGTCGCGGCGACGGCTACCGCCTGATCGTCGCGATCGCCGACGTGTCGCACTACGTGCAGCCGGGCAACGGCCTCGATGCCGACGCACTGGAACGCAGCACGTCGGTCTATTTCCCGCGCCGCGTGATCCCGATGCTGCCGGAGAAGCTGTCGAACGGGCTGTGCTCGCTGAATCCGCAGGTCGACCGCTGCGTGCTCGCGTGCGACATGGTGATTACGGCGCGCGGCGAGATCAAGGCGTATCAGTTCTACCCGGCCGTGATCCATTCGGCGGCGCGCTTGACGTACACCGAAGTCGCCGCCGTGCTGTCGAACACGAAGGGGCCGGAGGCCGCGCGCCGCGCGGACCTGCTGCCGCACCTGCAGGATCTGTACGGCGTCTACAAGGCGCTGTTCGCCGCCCGCCAGAAGCGCGGCGCGATCGACTTCGACACGACCGAGACGTACATCGTCTGCAACTCGCAGGGCAAGATCGAACAGATCGTGCCGCGTCAGCGCAACGATGCGCACAAGCTGATCGAGGAATGCATGCTGGCCGCGAACGTCTGCGCGGCCGACTTCCTGAAGCGCAACAAGCACCCGGGCCTGTATCGCGTGCACGCAGGCCCGACGCCGGAGAAGCTCGAGAACCTGCGCGCGTTCCTGCGCGGCATGGGCCTGTCGCTCGGCGGCGGCGAAAAGCCGCATGCGAGCGACTACGCCGCGCTGATGGCGCAGATCCGCGACCGGCCCGACGCGCAGATGCTGCAGCCGATGCTGCTGCGCTCGATGCAGCAGGCCGTCTACAGTCCGGACAACATTGGTCACTTCGGTCTCGCGTATGAGGCGTACGCGCACTTCACGAGTCCGATCCGCCGCTATCCCGACCTGCTCACGCACCGCGCGATCTACTCGATCCTGTCGGGCAAGAAGTACGTGCCGAAGGCACCGGAAGGCTTTGAGCTGAACACCGCGCTGTCGCCGCGCGCCCGCGCGATGCAGCAGGCCGACGACGAAGCACGCGGCCGTTCGCGATCGAACACCGCGATCTGGGAAGAACTCGGCCTGCACTGCTCGGCGAACGAGCGGCGTGCCGACGAAGCGTCGCGCGACGTCGAGGCCTGGCTCAAGTGCTACTTCATGCGCGACAAGCTCGGCGAGGAGTACGGCGGGATGGTGAACGGCGTCACGTCGTTCGGCATCTTCGTGCAGCTCGATACGCTGTTCATCGAAGGGCTCGTGCACGTCACGGAACTCGGCTCGGATTACTTCCAGTACGACGAGATCAAGAACGAGCTGCGCGGCGAGCGTACGGGCATCCGCTATCGCCTCTCCGATCGTGTGCGCGTGCAGGTGAGCCGCGTCGATCTCGACGCGCGCAAGATCGATTTCCGCCTCGTGCGCGACACGCCGGTGAAGGCGCCGCGTACGGTACCGGCACCGGCTGTCGCCGGTAACGGTAACGATCGCGGCGGCCCGCGCGTGCGCTCGTTGCCGCCGGTGGAGGAAGCCGCGCCGCGTCGCAAGAAGGCGGCGAGCGCGCCGACCGTCGCGGTGAAGGAGGCGCGTGCCGCGCGTGCCGCGAAGAAGAAGGGCGGCGTGGCGGCGAAGACGGCCGCGAAGAAGGTACACGCCCGCAAGAAGTATTGAGCGTTCGGGGCGGTGCATGCACACGCCCCTGCAGTATCGAGAGACGCCGCGTTCTACCGGTCACCGGCCGGCAACGCGGCGCTTTCCTTTTCCATGGATCGCGGCTGCGCCCATCGCGCGGCCGCACGTTTGATCGAAGGTTGTTCCAGTCATGTCACGTCTGAAGGTTCTTTACGGTTTTCATGCGGTGACCGCACGTTTGCGGCACGATGCGTCGACGGTTGCGGAGGTGCTGTACGACCAGACGCGTCGCGACCGCCGCATGCAGGACTTCCTGCACACCGCGAAGGAAGCGGGCGTGCGGCTGATCGCAGCCGACGAAACCCGCCTGTGGGGCCTCGCGCATACCGAGCGCCACCAGGGCGTCGTCGCGCGCGTCGAGGACGTTCCGCTCGCGCAGAACCTGTCCGAGCTGCTCGACGGCATCCAGGGCCCGGCGCTGCTGCTGGTGCTCGACGGCGTCACCGATCCGCACAACCTCGGCGCATGCCTGCGCGTCGCCGATTCGGCCGGCGCGCATGCGGTGATCGCGCCGCGTGACCGCGCGGTCGGCCTGAATGCGACCGCGGCGAAGGTCGCGAGCGGCGCGGCCGACACGGTGCCGTACATCACGGTGACGAACCTCGCCCGTGCGCTGCGCGAGCTGAAGGAGGCAGGCGTGTGGATCATCGGCACGTCGGACGAGGCGCCGGGGACGCTGTACGACACGAAGCTCGACGGCCCTGTCGCCATCGTCATGGGTGCGGAGGGCGAAGGCATGCGCCGGCTCACGCGCGACACCTGCGACGAAGTGATGAGCATCCCGATGGCCGGCAGCGTCGAAAGCCTGAACGTGTCGGTGGCGAGCGGTGTGTGCCTGTACGAAGCGGTGCGGCAGCGGCGCGTGAAGGGCTGACACGGGCTGACGCACGCGGCCTCGCGCGATGCGCGGGCCGTCACGACCCGAACGACGCGTGCCGCGATTGCGCGCGGCACGCGGCTCCCGGAACTCGCGGACCATGACCCTGTTTCGCATCGGCGCATCGTGCGCCATCCTCGGCCTGCTGGCCGCCTGCACATCGCCGTCGCTGGTCGGGCGCGGCACCTACTACGCCGATACGAGCCTGCAAGCGCGCGGCGCCGATTCGCGGATCCGCTTTCTCGTGATGCATTACACCGAAAGCGACGAAGCGAAATCGCTGCGCACGCTGACGGGCGACTCGGTCAGCGCGCACTATGTCGTGCCGCCGCAACCACGCATCGAACACGGGATGCCGGTCGTCTACCAGCTCGTTCCCGAATCGAAACGCGCTTGGCATGCGGGTATCAGCGAATGGCAGGGCACGACCGAGCTCAACGCGGCGTCGATCGGCATCGAGAACGTGAATCGCGGCCCGCTCGATCCGCAAAACCGCACGTGGCAGCCGTATCCGCCCGAACAGGTCGATGCGCTGATCCGCCTGTCGAAGGACATCGTCGCGCGCTACGGAATTCCGCCGACGCGCGTGGTCGGGCACAGCGACATCGCGCCACAACGCAAGATCGATCCGGGGTCGCTGTTCCCGTGGCATGCGCTCGCGCAAGCCGGCGTCGGCGCGTGGCCCGACGATGCGACCGTGGCCGCGCGGCTGGGCGGCCGCGATCCGCACGCGCTCGTCGACGTGCGGGAATTGCAGCTGAAGCTTGCACGCTACGGCTACGACGTGCCGACCGACGGCGTGCTCGACGCGCGCACGCAACGTGTATTCGCGGCGTTTCAGATGCATTTCCGGCCATCCGACTATGCGGGCAACCCGGACGCCGGGACCGATGCGATCGCGCAAGCGTTGCTCGACAAGTATTTTCCCGGCACGCCGCCGGCCGAGGACGGAGCCGCAACCGGCGCGCCCTGACGATCGATCGGCGCGCGAGGCGCCGCAATACGCGCCGAAAAAGCCCGGGTCGTCATCCGAGTCCGGTAAACTGCCGGTTTTCCGCAATCCCGCTGTATTCCCACCCCATGACTCAAGACGAACTCAAACGCCTGGTCGGCCAGGCAGCCGCCGATTATGTGATCCAGAACGTGCCGGAAGGCGCCGTGATCGGCGTCGGCACCGGCTCGACCGCGAACTGCTTCATCGACGCGCTCGCGGCCGTCAAATCGCGCTACCGCGGCGCCGTGTCGAGCTCCATCGCGACGACCGAACGCCTCAAGTCCCACGGCATCAAGGTGTTCGACCTGAACGAGGTCGAATCGCTGCAGGTGTACGTCGACGGTGCCGATGAGATCGACGCAAGCGGCGCGATGATCAAGGGCGGCGGCGGTGCGCTGACGCGCGAGAAGATCGTCGCGTCGGTGGCCGATACGTTCGTCTGCATCGCGGATGGCAGCAAGCGCGTGCCGGTGCTCGGCGCATTCCCGCTGCCGATCGAAGTCGTGCCGATGGCGCGCACGGCGATCGGCCGGCGCCTGACCGCGCTGGGCGGCGTGCCGGTGCTGCGCGTGACGAAGGACGGCACGCCGTACATCACCGACAACGGCAACGAAATCATCGACGTGAAGGGGCTGCAGATCGTCGATCCGCGCGGTTTCGAAGCGCAGGTGAACGCATGGCCGGGCGTCGTGACGGTTGGCCTGTTCGCCGAGCGCGGCGCGAATCTGTGTCTGCTCGGCACGGCAAACGGCGTTGAGACGATCGTTTATCCCGATTAATCGAAACTGAATGAGAAGCAGTCCGTAATGGCGTCAGGATGCCGTAATGGATTGCATGTTTAAATTCGACCGAAAGCCCGGCCCGGCAAGCGCAGCGCGCTTCCCGGGCTTTTTTTGAAGCCTTATAAATCACCACGTCAAAAAGAGGGATAACCCTGTCAGGTGTTTACCAGATAGCGAAATATCCCCGAACTCATCAACTTATAGATCATAAGAACAGTCGTAACCAGGGCCGGCGGAACTGCGGAGCAGGTGTTCGCAAATCGACGCACGGGGAGGTGTCATGGAGCAGGGCAAAGACCGGTCACTGGTCGCCAAAGTGATGGATGGGCTTGTCGCGGGTATCGTCGAGGACAAGTACGGCGGCATTTTGCCGCCGCAGGACGTGCTGTCGAAAGAGTTCGACGTGAGCCGTACGGTGATGCGCGAAGCATTGTCGATGTTGCTTGCGCGCGACATGCTCGACGTGCGTCCGAAAGTCGGTACGCGCGTTCGACCGATGCGCGACTGGCGCATGATCGATGAAGACGTGGTGAGCTGGCGGTTTCGTGCGAAGCCGGATCCGCAGTTCATGCGCGACGTCATCGAATTCCGGATGCTGATCGAACCGCGCGCGACCGCGCAGGCGGCCGTTCGTGCGACGGCGGTCGACATCGCGGGCATTCGCGAGGCATTCGAAGCGTTCAAGGTGTTGCAACCGGGCGACCCCGGATACGACACGGCGGACGAGCTGCTGCACACGCGGATCGTTCAGGCGAGCGGCAACCAGTTCTTCCAGCAGATGGCGGCCATCGTGCGCGGTGCGGTGCGTCTCGTGAATCCGCGCGTCGCGCAGAAGGACGGTGCGCACGACGTCGCGGTGAAGGCGCATGCGCGCGTCGTCGACGCGATCGAACGCCGCGATCCGCGCGAAGCCGAAGCGGCATCGCTGGCGCTGATCGATTTCAGCGCCGACGAGATTTCGCGCGATTTCTCCGTCGACGTGCCCGTGCGAGCCTGAATCGGCGCGCGTCGCTTATCCGTGCGCCGGCGAGCCGTTTATCATGACGGCCGGCCGGCAGCGTGCCGGCCCCCGTCATACGACCGACACGGAAGATCCGGATGAACGACCTCGACAACCGCCCGGTGCGCTTCGGCATCGTCGGCGCAGGCAGCATCGCACGCCGATTCGCGCAAAGCCTCGCTCACGTGCCGGGCGCCACGCTCGCCGGCGTATGGGCACGCCGCGCCGACGCGGCAACCGCCTTCAGCGACAGCTGCGGCGGCACGCCTGCCGCCAGCCTCGACGCGCTCCTCGCGAGCGACATCGACGCGATCTATATCGCGACGCTCCACGACAGTCACGCGCACTACGCGCAAGCGGCGCTCGCCGCCGGCAAGGCCGTGCTGTGCGAAAAGCCCGCGACGTTGAACGCGACGCAACTCGACGCCGTGCTGGATGCGGCACGCGCTGCCGGACGGCTCTTCATGGAAGCGATGAAGCCACCGTTCTTTCCGCTGTATCGTCAGTTGCGCGCGCACCTGCACGACGACCCGATCGGCGAAATCCGGCTCGTGCGCGCGGGCTGCGCATCGTCGTCGGTGCCGGACGATCATTCTGTCTATCGACTCGACCGCGCCGGCGGCGCGCTGCTCGACATCGGGATCTACGAAGCGTTTCTCGCGGTCGACTGGCTCGGCGCCGCAGTCGACGTGCAGACGCTTGGCCGCATCGGTGCGACGGGTGTCGACGTGTTCGCGAGCCTGAACAGCCGTCACGCGAACGGCGGCATCGCGCAGCTCTTTTGCGGGCTCGACGTGATGGGACGCGGTGACGCGCTGATCGCCGCCGCAGGCGGGCACGTGACGATTCACGAGAAGTGGTGGAACCCCGCACGGGCGACGATCCGCTATGCGGACGGCCGCACGGTCGAACTCGACGCACCGGTCGACGGCGGTGGCCTGAACTACGAGACCGAGCATTTCTGCGACTTGTTGCGCGCGGGCGAACTCGAGAGCCCGATCATGACGCACGACCACTCGCGCCGGATGATCGCGATGACCGACGCGGCACGTGCGGCACTCGGCGTGCGCTATTCGGGCGAGTAGGCGGGAAGGAAGGGAAGGCGGGAGCCGGGCGCGCGATCGCGGCCCGGCGAGAGATTCCGTGCTCAGTGCCGCGCGGGCAGCGACAGGCGCTTTTCGTACCAGCGCTGGACCCATTCGAGGATCTGGCACAGCACCCAGTAGACAGCGGCGGCGGCCAGGTACAGCGGCAGCGGCTGGTAGGTCGCCGCGATCACTTCCTGCGCGCTGCGCAGCAGTTCGGTCACGGTGATCACCGACACGAGCGACGTGTCCTTGATCAGGCTGATCAGGCTGTTCGACAGGCTCGGCACCGCAATGCGCAATGCCTGCGGTCCGATCACGTAGCGCAGCGTCTGCCCCCAAGACAGCCCGAGGCTGTATGCGGCCAGCCATTGGCCGCGGGCAATCCCGTTGATCGCGCCGCGCATGCTTTCCGACATGTAGGCGGCGACGTTCGCCGACAGCGCGATCACGCCGGCGGGCGTCGGATCGAGCGAGATGCCGAGGCTCGGCAGCCCGTAATAGATGACGAAGATCTGCACGAGCAGCGGCGTGCCGCGCATCAGGCTCACGTATGCGCGTGCGAGCCACGCGAGTGCGTTGACCCAGATGCGTTCGAAGCCTTCGAGCGCCTCGCTTTGCCGGATGCTCATCATCGCGAGCACGACGGCGCCGAGCAGGCCGAACACCATCGACAGCACGGCGAACTTGACGGTCAGCACGGCACCCTGGGCGAGCACTGGCAGCGATTGGACGAGCAGGGACGTTGTCGACATGGAATACGAAGCGAATGCGTGCGCGAAAGCGCAATCATAAACCGGACCGATAAAACAAAGGGCGGCATCGTTTCGGATGCCGCCCTTTCCGGCCCGCCGTCAGGCGGGAAACAGAGGCATGCTTACTTGATCGGCTTGGTCACGTCGATGCCGAACCACTTGTCCGAGATCTTCGTGAACGTGCCGTCGGCTGCGAGTTGCGTCATCGCGTCGTCGATCGCCTTCTGGAACTTCGGGTTGCCCTTCTTGAACGGGATGCCCGACGGGTTCGCCGAGCCGACGTTTGCGCCCGGGCGCAGCGGCAGCTGCGAGTTCTTCGTCAGGTACGCGAGCATCAGGCGGTCGTTCAGCGCTGCGTCGAGACGGCCGGCCGCGAGGTCGCGCAGGTACTCGGGCGCGCCCGGGTACGTCTTCACGTCGACGCCGGGCACCGACTTCGCCATGTCCATGTAGTTCGTGCCGAGCGCGACGCCGAGCTTCTTGCCCTTCAGGTCCTCGAGCGACTTGAACTCGCGCGTGTCGTCCTTGCGCTGGATCAGCTGCGCGGACGAATACGTGTATGCGGGCGAGAAGTCGAGCGTTTCCTTGCGCTTGTCGGTGATGCCGACCTGGTTGGCGATCACGTCGAATTTGCCGGCCTGCAGGCCCGCGATGATGCCGCTCCATTCGGTCGTGACGAACTCGGCCTTCACGCCGAGCTTCGCGGCGACGGCCTTCGCGATGTCGACGTCGAAGCCGACGAGTTCGCCTTGCGGGTTCTTCGAGTTGAACGGCGGGAACGTACCTTCGAGGCCGACGCGCAGCGTGCCGCGTTGCTTCACCTGGTCGAGGAGGTCGGCCGCATGCGCGGTGGCGGCAGCGAACGACGTACCGATCAGGCCGGCGACCAGCAGCTTCTTCAGCAGCGAAATTTTCATCGTGTGGGCTTCCTTGCCCCAGCGGGGCGCTTGATTCTGAATGTGAGGCCGATCATAGCAAAAATACAATCGTCCGCTAAATATCGTTTGTTTATGGCTATATTACGCGGCGCGATCGCGTGCGATCGCCTTCACGCATTCGGCGACGAGCGCGGGGCCGCGATAGATGAAGCCCGTGTACAGCTGGACGAGCGACGCGCCGGCCGCGAGCTTCGCGCGTGCGTCCTCGCCCGAGAAGATGCCGCCGACGCCGATGATCGGCACCGCGCTGCCGACTTCGGCATGCAGCTTGCGGATCACTTCGTTCGATGCGTCGAACACCGGGCGGCCGGACAGGCCGCCGGCCTCGTCGGCGTGCGGCAGGCCCTGCACGGCTGCGCGCGACAACGTCGTGTTGGTGGCGATGACCGCTTCGATCTTGTGGCGCAGCAGCGTGTCGGCGATTTCCTTGACCTGCTCGTCGTCGAGATCGGGCGCGATCTTCAGCGCGAGCGGCACGAGCTTGCCGTGCAGGTCGGCGAGGCGCTGCTGCTTGTCCTTCAGCGCGGCGAGCAGCGCATCGAGCTCGCCCGCGCCCTGCAACTGGCGCAGGTTCTTCGTGTTCGGCGACGAAATATTGATCGTCACGTAGCTCGCGAACGGATACACACGCTCGAGGCAGTAGAGATAGTCTTCCGCCGCGCGTTCGATCGGCGTGTCGGCATTCTTGCCGATGTTCAGGCCGAGGATGCCGCGATAGCGGGCCGCCTGGACGTTCTTCACGAACTGGTCGACGCCGTGGTTGTTGAAGCCCATCCGGTTGATCAGCGCTTCCGCCTGCGGCAGACGGAACATCCGCGGGCGCGGGTTGCCCGGCTGCGGCCGCGGCGTGACCGTGCCGACCTCGATGAAGCCGAAGCCGAGCGCCGCGAGGCCGTCGATGGCCGCGCCGTCCTTGTCGAGGCCGGCGGCGAGGCCGACCGGATTGCGGAACGTGAGCCCCATCACGGTGCGCGGCGCATCGGGCACGCGGGACGACAGCGCGCAGGCGAGGCCCGTACGGCCGGCCGCGCCGAGCGCGCGCAGCGTGAGGTGGTGAGCGTCTTCCGCATCCATCTTGAACAGGGATGCGCGGGCCAGCGGATAGAGGGAACTGAACACGGGAATTGGGCGGACAGCCGGAATGAATGACAACCCGCTATTTTACCGGGAGTTGCGCGGCACGGGCGGGCTTCGCTTCGTAGCGGCCCGCGGCGACGGTTGCCGCGCCGCGCGCCAGCCGCTTCATGACCGGGACGGGCGCTCGCCGCTCGCGAGCAACCACGCGGTGACGTTTACGTCAGCCCGACCCGGAATGTCCACCGGGCAGCGGCGCGCGGGCGAGTGCCGCGTCGACCGGCGGCAGGTCGACCCGATCCGGATCGAGTACTTTCCAGCGGCCGTCGAGCAACCCTTCCAGCGGATGGAAGTTTGCCTTGTAGGCCATCTTCGGGCTCTCGCGGATCCAGTAGCCGAGATACACGTACGGCAGGCCGAGGCTTTTCGCCTGCTCGATCTGCCACAGGATGTTGTACGTGCCGTAGCTCGTGTGCTGCTCGTCCGGCTCGAAGAACGTGTAGACCGACGACAGCCCGTCGCCGAGGATGTCGATCATGCTGACCATGCGCAGCTTGCCGGGCTCGCCGCCCGGCGCGTCGAGATCGCGGAATTCGACGAGGCGCGAATTGATTCGGCTCTGCAGCAGGAACTGCTCGTACTGGTCGCGGCTGTCGCGATCCATGCCGCCGCCGGCGTGGCGCGCCGACTGGTAGCGCATGTAGAGCGCGTAGTGCTCCTCGTCGTAGTGCAGCGGCGAGACCGTCGCGACGAGCGCGCGGTGCCGCTTCCACATTCGGCGTTGCGTGCGCGACGGCGTGAACGCGCCGACCGGCACGCGCACCGGCACGCAGGCTCGGCAACCGTCGCAGTATGGACGATAGGTGAACACGCCCGAGCGCCGGAAGCCGGCCTTCACGAGTTCGGTATAGATGTCGGAATTGATCAGGTGGCTCGGCGTCGCGACTTGCGAGCGCGCGACGCGGCCGTCCAGATAGCTGCACGGATAGGGCGCCGTTGCATAGAATTGCAGCGCCGAAAGCGGTGAAAGCGGCAGCTCAGTCGGGTGAGTCATGGGCAGCTCTCGATGCAGGGAGGGAGTGCCGCGCTAGCGCTCGATCCCGGAGGGGGCGGCCGGTTCTGCAGGGCCCGTCAGCGCGGCGAGCGCGCGCTTGTCGAACTGCCACGGAATCGGCGGTTCGGCTACCGCGCGGCGCACGTGAGCGACAAAGGCCTTGCGTGCGATCTCGCGGCCGCCGAGCGACGCTAGATGCGACGTATTCTGCTGGCAGTCTATCATCTCCAGCCCCTGCTCGCGAAGATGGGCGACGAGCGTCGCCAGTGCGATCTTCGACGCATCGGTGGCATCCGCGTACATCGATTCGCCGAAGAACATTCGTCCGAACGCGACGCCGTAGAGGCCGCCGACGCGGCGCCCGTCATGCCACGTCTCGATGCTGTGCGCGTTGCCGGAACGATAGAGCGACGTATACGCGTCGATGATTTCGGCCGTGATCCAGGTGCCGCGCTGCCCGCGACGCGGCGCCTGCGCGCACGCGCGCATCACGCCCGGAAAGTCGTGGTCGACGCGCACTTCCCATGCGGGGTCGCGCAGCACGCGCCGGAGCGTCTTGCGCAGCGACGGGGACACCTTGAATTCGGCTGGCACGAGGACCATCCGCGGGTCGGGGCTCCACCACAGCACGGGTTGACCGTCCGAATACCACGGGAAGATGCCGCGCAGGTAGGCCTCGATCAGTCGCGACGGCAGCAGGTCGGCGCTCGCGGCGAGCAGCCCCGGCGCGCCGGTCGCCGGACCGAGCGCGCGTTCGATGGGCGGAAACGGATCGTCCGGGCCGAGCCAGGGGACCATGGGGCGCGGGCTCAGCCGTTGCGCAGCGAGCGGAAGATATCGCCGGTATGGACGCCGTAGTCGCCGGCGGCGCGATCGGCGAAAAAGAAGCGCAGCGTCTGGCTGACGGTCGGGAACGCGATTTCGTCCCACGGAATGTCGGCTTCGTCGAACAGCTTGACTTCAAGGCTTTCCTCGCCGGCCTCGTAAGCCGGATCGGTGAGCCGCGCCAGATAGAACAGGTGGACCTGGTGCACGTGCGGCACGTTCAGCAGCGTGAACAGGTTCTGCACCTCGACGCGTGCGCCGGCCTCCTCGAGCGTTTCTCGCGCGGCGGCCTCGGCCGTCGTTTCGCCCATCTCCATGAAGCCCGCCGGCAGCGTCCAGAAGCCGTAGCGCGGTTCGATCGCGCGGCGGCACAGCAGCACCTGATCGCCCCAGACCGGCACCGTGCCGACCACGTTACGCGGATTCTGGTAATGGATCGTGCCGCAGTGATCGCAGACGAAGCGCTCACGGTTGTCGCCCTGAGGAATGCGCGCGATGACTTCGTGACCGCAGACGGAGCAGAATTTCATGTCGAGTGGAAGGGACGAGGTGATGCGAGTGTATCACCGGGGCGGGGCATTCTTGAACGCGCGCGCATGCGTGCGGCGTGCGGCGCGTAGCGCAACGTGCGATGCGCGGAATCGGGCGCCGAAAAACAAAAAGCCCGGCGTTGAGCCGGGCTTTTTGCATGAATCGGGACGTTGGTTGCGGGGGTAGGATTTGAACCTACGACCTTCGGGTTATGAGCCCGACGAGCTGCCAGACTGCTCCACCCCGCGTCCGTCGAAGAAATGAATTATATGGACTAACCAGAATGCTTGCAAGCACTTTCTGACAATCGCGTCGCAATCGCCGGCGGGGCGCTTGCAGGGCCGGTACGGCAGGCGCGTGAGCTAGAATCGAGCGGTTTGCTTGTGTCGTTCATTCCTGCAGCGGAGTCGCGCGCGAATTGCGTCGGTGCCGTTGCAACACTCACTACTGCATCGACGGATTCATGGACATCGCTCACGATCTGCAATCGATCGGCGCGCAGGAACAGGCGCTCGTGTTTCCCCATTTCGACCCGGCTCGTGCCTGGGCGCTCGGCAACCGGATGCATGCGCTCGCGACGTCGCGCGGCCATGCGATCGCGATCGACATCGTCACGTTCGGCCAGCCGCTGTTCTATGCGGCGCTCGCCGGTGCGACGCCCGACAACGCCGACTGGGTGCGCCGCAAGCGCAACGTCGTCGCGCATTTCCGCCGCAGCTCGTATGCGATCGGCCTGCGCATGCAGCAGGCCGGCGCCACGCTCGCCGACAAGCACGGACTGCCGATCTCGGAATATTCGCCGCACGGCGGCGCGTTTCCGCTGACCGTCGCGGGGGCCGGCGTGATCGGATCGATCACCGCATCGGGCCTGCCGCAGCGCGCGGATCACGAGTTCGTCGTCGAAGCGCTGTGCGCCGAGCTTGGGCAGAACTATGCCGTGCTGGCACTTGCAAGGAGCTGAGCGATGCAGCTTCCGGGTTACGCATGGCTCGCGATCGCGATCGTCGCGGAAGTGGTCGGCACGTCCGCGCTGCGCGCGGCGGACGGCTTCACGCGCTTCTGGCCGTCGGCGCTCGTCGTGGCCGGTTACGGCATCGCGTTCTACTGTCTGTCCCTCACGTTGCGCACGATGCCCGTCGGCATCATCTATGCCGTGTGGTCGGGTGCCGGCATCGTGCTGATCACGCTCGTCGCGATGCTGCTCTATCGCCAGGTGCCGGACCTGCCGGCCGTGATCGGCCTCGGGCTGATCATCTCGGGCGTCGTGGTGCTGAACCTGTTCTCGAAGATGCAGGCGCACTGAGCGTGCGCCCGCGATGCGCCGGATGGCTCACATGACCGATTCCATTTCCGCTTCCGCGGAATCCGCCCAGCCCGACGTTCGCGCGTATGTCGCGAACCGCATCGGCTATCTCGAACTGAACCGGCCGAAGGCGCTGAATGCGCTGTCGGTGGGAATGATCCGGCTGATGCAGCAGGCGCTCGATGCCTGGCGCGACGCCGCCGACGTGGTCGCCGTCGTCGTGCACAGCCCGCATCCTCGCGCGTTCTGCGCGGGTGGCGACGTGCGCTTCTTCCACGACGCGTGGCAGCGCGGTGACCGCGATGTGGTCGACACGTTCTTCATCGAGGAATACACGCTCAACCATACGATCTTCACCTATCCGAAACCGTACATTGCGCTGATGCACGGTGTCGTGATGGGTGGCGGCATGGGCATTTCGCAGGCGGCACGGCATACGGGCGGCCTGCGTGTGGTCACCGACTCGACGAAGATGGCGATGCCCGAAACGCGCATCGGCCTGTTTCCCGATGTCGGGATGGGCTGGTTCCTCGCGCGCACGCCGGGTGCAATCGGCCGCTATCTCGCGGTGACCGGCGCGACGCTCGACGCGGCCGGCGCACTGTATGCACAGCTCGCCGACGTGTACCTGCCCGATGCCGCGCTGCCGGCGCTGTTCGATACGCTGCGCAGCGCGCGCATCGACAGCGGTGCGCAGGCCGTCGCGTGCGTGGCCGACGCGGCCGCGTCGCACAAGGTCGTGCCGACGCCTGACACGTCGGCGCTGGCCGACGCGCGCGTCGGGATCGATCGTCATTTCGCGCGAGCCGATATCGGCGCGATCCTCGCATCGCTCGACGCGGAGCAGGATTGCGCCGCGGTCGACGGATGGGTCGAGAAGGCGACCCATGCGATGCGCAGCCAGCTGTCGCCGCTGTCGATGGCCGTGTCGCTCGAAGTCGTCGAACGGGCGCGCGGGGCGACGATGGCCGATTGCCTGCGGCGCGACCTCGACCTCACGCGTTCGACGTTCGCGCACGGCGATGTGATCGAGGGCGTGCGCGCGCTGATCGTCGACAAGGACCATCAGCCGGCCTGGCGCTTCAAGTCGATCGCCGATATCGACCGCGCCGACGTGCTCGCGATGTTCGACAGCCCGTGGACGCCCGACACGCATCCGCTGCGCAATTTGAAGGACTGACGCACCGCGGTTTCGACGCGAAAAGCAAAAAGGCCGCCTGCATTGTGTGCAGGCGGCCTTTTCATTCGAGGATGCCGATCCGGCTCGGCGGGCAGTGGGCCGGGGGCCTCGCGGCAAGACGTGCGTTATTCGTCGCCGGCGTCGTCCGACATGAACGCGCGCATGAACACGAGCGCGCCGAAGCCCCAGACCGCGTTCGCTGCGAAACCGGCGGCGAGCACCGGCATCATGTTGCCCGACGGCCAGATCCCGCGCAGCGGATCGATCGCGAACACGCGGGCGGCCGTCAGCACGATGCCGCCGAACACCAGCGCGCCGATCCACGGCGCCTCACGGTCCGGCGTCACGCGCAGCAGCCACGCCATCGGAATTGCGCAGCACGCGCTGATCAATGCGTTCGCAACAAATTCAGGAATGCCGAGCGGCGCGAACGGTTGTGTGGAGAAGCCGGCGGCGGCGATCAGGTCGGCCGTATGCAGGAGCGCGAGCGTCGCTTCGCGAAAGAAGAGGGCGGCCAGGAAGCCGGACAGGAACGGCAGGATGACTTTCTGCATCGATGAGTGCATTGCAGGCGCGGCCGGCGGGGCCGTCCGCGCGAAGTTATTCGGATAGGTGCGTCATTATAGGGCCCGGCCGACGCGATATTCGCTGGAGCGTCGTGCTAATCACGAAAGCGGAAAACCTAAGCTCAAAAAAATCGTTCCAAAGCCCTGCAGCGATCCATAGACTGATTTCCCAGAAACAGCCGTGCAATCGCGTACTCGCCCGCGGCACGGCCTGACCGGCGAGCCATCCCGATTCGAACGCACACCATGCATGCGTCGCTCATTCGCGACGCGAGCAGGGCCTCGTTTTGTCCAGATTCCGGCAAGAACAGTCAAGCAGGAGCAGCAGATGAACGTTTTCTGGTTTATTCCCACGCACGGCGACAGCCGTTACCTCGGCACCGCTGAAGGCGCGCGCGCCGCGGATTACGATTATTTCAAGCAGATCGCCGTCGCGGCCGACACGCTCGGCTATGAAGGCGTGCTGCTGCCGACCGGCCGTTCCTGCGAGGATGCGTGGGTCGTCGCGTCGAGCCTGATTCCGGCGACGCAGCGCCTGAAGTTCCTGGTCGCCGTGCGTCCCGGCATCGCATCGCCCGGCCTCGCGGCGCGGATGGCCGCGACGTTCGACCGTCTGTCGGGCGGGCGTCTGCTGATCAACGTCGTGACCGGTGGCGATGCCGCCGAGCTCGAAGGCGACGGACTGTTCGCCGACCACGACACGCGCTACGAAATCACCGACGACTTCCTGAACATCTGGCGCGGGCTGCTGTCCGCGTCGCACGACAACGGCGGGTTCGACTACATCGGCAAGCACCTTCAATCGAAGGGCGGCAAGGCGCTGTATCCGCCCGTGCAGCGCCCGCATCCGCCGTTGTGGTTCGGCGGATCGTCGCCGGCCGCGCACGCGATCGCCGCCGATCACATCGACACCTATCTGACCTGGGGCGAGCCGCCCGAGGCCGTCGCGAAGAAGATCGCCGACATTCGCGCCCGCGCCGAGGCGCGCGGCCGCAAGATCAAGTTCGGCATCCGCCTGCACGTGATCGTGCGCGAGACCGAGGACGAAGCCTGGCGCGATGCCGAGCGCCTGATCAGCCGTCTCGACGACGAGACGATCGCGCGTGCGCAGAAGGCATTCGCGAACATGGATTCGGAAGGCCAGCGCCGGATGGCCGCGCTGCACGGCGGCAAGCGCGGCGGCCGTGAGGCGCTCGAGGTGTATCCCAACCTGTGGGCCGGTGTCGGTCTCGTGCGCGGCGGCGCGGGTACCGCGCTCGTCGGCAACCCCGAGCAGGTCGCGGAACGCATGCGCGAATACGCGGATCTCGGCATCGAGACGTTCATCCTGTCCGGCTATCCGCACCTCGAGGAGTCGTACCGTTTCGCCGAGCTCGTGTTCCCGCTGATCAAGGGCAAGGGTGCGGCGCGGGCGTCCGGTCCGCTGTCGGGTCCGTTCGGCGAGATCGTCGGCAACAACTACCTGCCGAAGGCGAGCCAGAGCTGAACGAAGGAGGTGTGTGATGACAACGAAAACGTCGACGACCGGCGCGGCCGTGGCCGCCCGCACCTGGCGCGGCATCGCGCCGTGGCTCGTGCCGCTCGCGCTGCTGGCCGCATGGGAGGTCGGCGCGCGCGTCGGCTGGCTGTCGACCCGCGTGCTGCCCGAGCCGGTGGCGGTCGTGCGTGCCGCGTGGTCGCTCGTGACGTCGGGCGAGATGTGGGCGAACGTCAAGGTCAGTACCTGGCGCGCGCTGTTCGGCTTTGCGATCGGCGGAGGCGTCGGCCTGGCGCTCGGGCTCGCGACCGGCTTGTCGAAAGCAGCGGAGGTCGCGCTTGATTCGACGATCCAGATGATCCGCAACATCCCCGCGCTCGCGATGATTCCGCTCGTGATCCTGTGGTTCGGCATCGACGAGAAGGCGAAGCTGTTTCTCGTCGCGCTCGGCGTGTTCTTTCCGGTCTACATCAACACGTATCACGGGATCCGCTCGGTCGACGCGAACCTGATCGAGATGGCGAAGAGTTACGGCGTGCGCGGCTTCGCGCTGTATCGCGACGTGATCCTGCCCGGCGCATTGCCGTCGATTCTCGTCGGCGTGCGCTTCGCGCTCGGGCTGATGTGGGTGATGCTGATCGTCGCGGAAACGATCTCCGCGCAGTCGGGCATCGGCTACATGACGATGAACGCGCGCGAATTCCTGCAAACCGATGTGGTGGTGGTCGGCATCCTGCTGTATGCGGTGCTCGGCAAGCTGGCCGACGTGCTGGCGAAATGGATCGAGCGCGTGACGCTGCGCTGGCACCCCGCTTATCAATCTGGAGCAAAAGCATGAATGCGACGACTTCGGCGGCTGCCTACGGCCCGCTCGCCGGCGCAGACCTCGAGGTCGAACTGGCGCAGGCACGCGTGACGGACGACGACGCACGTCATGCGGCGATCGTCGATCGGGACGGCGGCGCATCCGTCGTTCCGCTTGCCCGGCGGCGCACGGGCGGCCCGATACAGGACGACGCGGTGACGCTGTCGGGCGTCAGCAAGCGCTTCGGCACGCGCACCGTGCTCGACAACGTCGAACTCGGCATCGCGCGCGGCAGCTTCGTCGCGATCGTCGGCCGCAGCGGCTGCGGGAAATCCACGCTGCTGCGCCTCGTCGCGGGACTTGAGGCGCCGAGCAGCGGTGCGCTCGTGACGCGCGGCGAGGGGGGCGGCACGCTCGACACGCGAATCATGTACCAGGATGCGCGATTGCTGCCGTGGAAGACCGTGCTGCAGAACGTGATGCTGGGCCTGGGTCGCGGGGCACGCGATCGGGCGCGCGCGGTGCTCGACGAAGTCGGGCTCCTTGAGCGCGCGAACGACTGGCCCGCGCAGTTGTCGGGCGGCCAGCGGCAGCGCGTCGCGCTCGCCCGAGCGCTCGTGCACCGACCGCAACTGCTGCTGCTCGACGAGCCGCTCGGCGCGCTCGACGCGCTGACCCGTATCGAGATGCATGCGCTGATCGAGCGTTTGTGGCGCGAGCACCGGTTCACCGCGCTGCTCGTCACGCACGACGTGCAGGAAGCCGTCGCCCTCGGCGACCGGATCCTGTTGATCGAGCAAGGTCGCGTCGCTCTCGATCAGCCGGTGCCGCTCGACCGGCCGCGTGCACGCGCGTCGGCCGCGTTCGCGGCGCTCGAAGATCGCGTACTGCAACGCGTGCTCGCCGGCGGGCAAGGTGGTGCCGAGCAGGGCGCGGCACATGAGGTCGATCACGTACGACCGGTCGGGCAGATTCGCTGGGCCGTTTAAATCCGGGCGGCACCGGCCGCCCGCTCTCAGACTTTTTTCTTCGGAGCGATCAACCCGATGAGCATCACTGCAATCAACGTGCGTAACCAGTTCAAAGGCAAGGTGAAGGAGATCATTCGCGGGCCCGTGGTCTCCGAGGTCGACGTCGAGACGCCGTTCGGCATCGTCACGTCGGTGATCACGACGCGTTCGGTCGACGAACTTGAACTGAAGGTGGGCGCGGAAGTCGTCGCGCTCGTGAAATCCACTGAAGTGTCGATCGCGCGCCTCTGAGCGTGTCTTCGATGCCGGGCGCCGCGGATGAGCCATCCGGCCATCCGTCGCGCCCGGCATTTTCGTCGCGCGTTTGCCTCGGTATTCGCCGTCCGGACGAAGTGCTAGGATGGAACGACACCGACGCCGGAGGCCAACGCATGACCCCCATCCTTTCTCCCGAAGCCATCGAGGCGCTGAAGTGGATCGACCAGTTCGGCGACACCCGGCCGGTTCCCGCCGCGTTCGACGATGTCGTCTATGCGTTGCTGAACGAAGGGCTGATCTATCAGGCGGCGGCCGACCGCGTCGACCTGACCGCCGACGGCAAATCCGTTTTGTCTAACGAATACGATTGAGCGCACGGCGCCGGCTGCCGAGGCGGCCCGGCGTGCGTCGCCACGGAGCGAGCGATGGAACCGAGAGGCAGCGATCTCGGCGATTTCAGCGAGCCGTACCGCGGCTATGAGATCGAAGTGAAGACCGAGCAGGTGTGGGACGGCGAGCATGCGCACTACCGCGTGCTGCAGGGCGCGGCCGTGCGGATTGACTGGCGGCTCGTGAAAGTCGACGGGATGCTGCTGACCGAACGCCGCGTGATCGAGCGCGTACTCGAGGAGGCTCGGCGGGCCGTCGACGCCGAACTGGGCGAGGGCGGCCCGGTCTAGTCAGGCTGCCGGGCCGGCCTGGTCGCGTTGCGGTAAAATGTCGGGTTGTTTCCCGCGCCGCTTGCTGCCCCGAATTCCATGTCCGCTTCGTCCTCGCTTCCTCCCCGCCGAGTTTCCGTGGCGCCCATGCTCGACTGGACCGACCGTCATTGCCGGTCGTTCCATCGCACGCTGACGCGCGACACGTGGCTGTATACGGAAATGATCACGACGGGCGCGCTGCTGTTCGGCGACGCCCAGCGGCATCTCGCGTTCACGCCGAACGAATCGCCGGTCGCGCTGCAGTTGGGCGGCAGCGAACGGGACGATCTCGCGCGTGCCGCGAAACTCGGCGAGCAGTGGGGCTATGACGAGATCAACCTGAATTGCGGCTGTCCGTCCGAGCGCGTGCAGCGCGGCGCGTTCGGCGCGTGCCTGATGAACGAGCCGCAACTCGTTGCCGATTGCGTGAAGGCGATGCGCGATGTGGTGTCGGTGCCGGTCACGGTCAAGCATCGGATCGGGGTCGACGCGGTCGAGGACTATGCGTTCGTGCGGGACTTCGTCGGCACGGTGGCTGAGGCCGGCTGCGAGACGTTCGTCGTGCACGCGCGCAACGCGATCCTGAAGGGGCTGTCTCCGAAGGAGAACCGCGAGATCCCGCCGCTCAAGTACGACTATGCGTATCAGCTGAAGCGCGATTTCCCATCGCTGGAGATCGTGATCAATGGCGGGATCAAGACGCTCGACGAAGTCGCGCAGCATCTCGAACATGTGGACGGCGTGATGCTCGGCCGCGAGGCATATCACAACCCGTACGTGCTCGCGGGCGTCGATGCGCGCTTCTATGGGTCGAGTGCGGCGATGCCGACGCGCGAGGAGGCCGAGGCGAAACTGATCGAATACTGTGCGGCGGAACTGAAGCGCGGCACGTATCTCGGCGCGATCGTCCGGCACGCACTCGGGCTGTATCGCGGCGTCGCGGGTGCACGCGGCTGGCGTCGCGTGCTGTCGGACAACAAGAAGCTCGCGCGCGGCGATCTGGCCGTGTTCGACGAGGCGCGCACGCATCTGAACGACGCTCTCGAAAATTTTGAAAAAAATGCTTTGCAAGACGGAAAAGTCTTCGTATAATCTTGTTCTTCGCTGCTGAACACGAAACGAAACAGCGAAGAAACAAAGCAGTAACAGTGGTGGCTGTAGCTCAGTTGGTAGAGTCCAGGATTGTGATTCCTGTTGTCGTGGGTTCGAGTCCCATCAGCCACCCCAAAGAATTCCTAGCGGTATCAAGTAGTTAGAAACGGCACTGTTCAAAAAGACAGTGCCGTTTTTGTTTTGTAATTCCCAAATTGGGAATTACATGCTTCGACGCTTCACGATTTTCGTTCGATCGTAGACACGTGCAGTCGTCGCCGGATTGGCATGCAGATCCGGCAATGCGCCGCGTTCCGCCTTGTATCGGGTGACGTAATAGGCCCGCAGGTCGTGGAACGTGAAGCGCTTCGCCATTACCTTTTCCTTCAGCGCATCGGTCATCAGCTTCGACCACATCGCCTTGAATCCGGCCGGCGTGTAGTGAGTCGCGTAGCGGTTCGAGAACACGTACAGGCAGTCATCCTTCCGCACGGCGCGCAGGCGGCCGATCAGTTCAGTGAGCGCCGGCGTGATTTCGATCTGCTCGATCACCTCGCCGCGCTTCTTCCCACGCTGCTTCGCGCGCTTGATGCGGATCGTGCCGGCCACCTCGTCGATCTGCGGCCATGCCAGGTCGAGAAATTCAACCTTCCGATTGCCGGCGAGCGCCGCGTATTCGGCCGCCATGCCGATCACAGCCTTCTGGCCGCCGAGCGATGCGACCCAGGTAGCGAACGCCTGGAAGTCTTCCGGCTCTGGCGCCTCGGTGCGCGGCTGCTCCTCATTCCGTCGAACCTCGCGGCAGGGGTTGTGCTTCGCCTCGCCGCGGTCGATCGCAAGGCCGATCAGGTTGGAGAGCAGGGCAACCTCGCGGTTCGCGCGCACTGGTGCGGTGGCGCGCTCGATGCGTAGATAGCGCGATACGTGCGTCGCGTCGATGTCGGCGGCGCGCATGTCGCCGAACGTCTCGAGCAGTGGGCCGCTGCATTGCTTGTAGTCGGTGCGCGTGTACTGCGAGTAGCGCGACCAGCCGGGCGTCTCCTGGAACTGCTCCCACAGGCGCGCGATCGTGCCGACGTCGTCGCCGGCGCCGAGGATGTCGAGCACCTTCCGGATCGCGAGCAGCCGGTCCTGGCCGAGGTTGATCGGCTTCTTGCCGACCGGGTGATAGCGGTAGGTGAAGCCTTCTTTTCGTTTCCGCGCCTCCATGCGCGGCAGGAGGCCGTCACGTTCCCGGTGCTTCTTCATGCTGCGACTCTCCATTTCGGCTGCGCGCGCGGCGCGGCGCCGGCGCGCGGCTGGTTCACCTGTTCCCACGTCAGCATGGGATGGCCGTCAGCCTTGCGCGGCGCGTCGATGCCCAGTGCTTTCTTGATCCAACGCGCCTGCGCTGCGCCTTGCTTCAGGCCGCCCGTCAGTTCGACGAGTTCTTCGTTCGTCACGATCGGCATATCACTCTCCCGCGCCGAGGCGCTTGAATTCAACGACCCAGACCCACGGGTTCACGTCCCAGCCGTGCCCGCGCGCGGCGTTCAGGCTGTCCCACAGGTCATGGAAGGCGCGGATGCTCGGCGGCCGGTAGGCGCCGGCGCAGTAACCGCGCATGTGGCGGTCCTCGATCGTCACGCCTTCGGCGCGCGCGTCGGACTCGCTGATGGACTGCAGACGCTCGGCGCGCACGCTGGTGATTTCGAGCGAAATGCGCGACGCCCAGCGCGGCATGTGGATCGACGGTTTCCAGGTGATATCGTCTGCGGGCGGCAAGTTTTCGAAATCAGGAGGCACGCACGCGGGATAGTCGGCTCGATAGACAGTCGGGCCCGGGTCGAGCGTTGTCGGTTGTGACCAGGTCTCGCGCACCCACAGGCGATCGCCGAGTTTGCCGTAAGGGCAGCGGATATGTTCGCTGATCACGCGTTCGGCGCGGCACCACGCCCATTCGCCGGTCGGTTCGTCAGTGCCGCGCGCTTCCTCCCTGCCGCGAAACTGGAAGATGTGATGCGCGCCGGTAGGCTTCACGATGCGCCGTGTCTGCGTCTTGCGGCCTTCGAGGATGGCGCGCACCATAGGTCCGTTGAACAGAATTGGATGTTCTTTCACGATTGCTTCCTTAATGCCGACGGGAGGTGAAAATGGCGCGCGAACTCATCGACGCTGACGAACTGCTGCAGATCATCAACGACCACATGGAAGGACTGCATGCATGCCGAAATCTGCACGTGTCCGGCGTTGTTGCCGATCCCGTCAGATCCCACGGGGGAAACTGGACGACCAGTGGAATCCGCCGGTCGGGTGGCGACCACGATGAGGTTGAATGTGGCGCAGCTATCCGAGCCTTCATGGAAGACCTGCAGGCGCGATACGATATCCGGTAGCACGCTCATCGGCGCGCCGTCACGCAAAGGTCGCTGTTACGGCGTACGGGCCGTCTTCGCTGTCGCCAATCTCGATCAACCACCATCCCGGCTCGGGCTCGGGGTTCCAGAGCGAGATGCCTTCGCCGCGCTCCCAGTACGCCAGTACGGCCGGATGATCTTCGGGCTCGGATTCGAGGTAGTAGATCGACGTCTTGATACCGGCCTGCGCTTCGAGCGCGGTCCACTGTTCCTTCGAGCAGTGCTCGGCACCATCCATCGTCACGGTCCAGAAATAACGCAGATCGGGATGGATGAAGTAGCCGTCCTGGTCGCGCGCGACGGGAATCTTCTGGAGCATGGGAACTGTTCTCACTTTCGGATTCGTCTCATTGCCGGCGGCGGTGTTCGCGCCGAAAATGCATTCAGCGGTCGGGTTCTCCGTACTCGGCCGCTGAGCTGTCGCCTCGCTCGCCTGTTTGGGAGCGGGGCACCTTTCCTCGCTAAGGTTATTAGCGGCCGTGCCGTTATCTGCTGGGAACAGTTCGCGTGCCTCGGGTTCTGTTCTGTTTTTTTGCCCGCTCTCGGTCTGCGTGAGCGGGCTATTTTCGTTTTGGGTGGTCATAGTCGGTCCTCGGTTACGCCGCGACGTGCGCGAGCTGTTGTTCGTGGGAGAAGTTCGCGCGGATCAGCGCGGTCGCGACATCGGGGCACACGCTGTTGCCGATCATGCGGACCTGTGCCGACTTCGATAGCGGCTTTCCGTTCACGACGGGATCCAGCACGTAGCTGTCCGGGAAACCCTGCGCGCGGGCGAGCTCGCGCGGCGTGAGCATCCGCATGCCGATGTCGACGATCGCGTAGTCCTCGCCGTGGATCGTGACCAGGCCGATGCGATCACGCGTCGGGATCGTGTGCATCGGCTCGCGCGCGTCCTGCCACTGGCCGCCCTCGCCGTAGTACTTGATCAGGAACGCTCGCACCTCGGCGTGATGCGTGCCGCCGGCGCTGATCGTGTGCAGCGGCTCGTCGGTGCGCTGGCCGTCGCGACTCGTGCCGCGGAGCTTCACGAGGTTCGACGTCACAACTGCGTGATGGTCGGTCGTTGTCACGGTGCCGGCTGGCACGTCGATACGCGTTCCCGTGACGCCGCCGTAGTGCTTCGCGAGGAACGCTGTCACGGCCGCGTGCTTGATGCCCTGCGCGACGACGGTACCGAGCGGCTTGTCGAGGCCTGGCACGCGCGGCGCCTGGCCGGGCCGCTCGCCGTAGCTGGTCTGGATCAGCGTCGCGGCGACCAGACCCATCGCATGCGCAGCTCCGGCCGGCCGCGCGCAGTCGCCGCCGGCGGTCACGGTATGCAGCGGCGCGTCGGCGGCGCTCCCGATGCTGTTCGCGCGGAACTTCGTCACGTGCGGCACGCAGACGGCGAATCGGTTCGCGGTCGTCGTCGTGCCGAGCGGTTCGTCCAGCGGCGCGTCGCGGAAGCGCGTTTCGTCGCTGTAGTACGACACGATAAACGGATCTGAGCTGTTCACGACGAACTTCATGATGCCGCGCGCGATGCGGCGCAGCGTCGCGTCCTTCAACGGGCGCTCGCGCTCGAAGATCGACGGACAGGGGATCGACCAGTCGATGCAGTCGGCCGCGGTGCGCCACGGCTGCTGCGCACCGGCGCGCACGGCTGCGCTTTTCGGGTCGCCATGCGTCGGCGTCGGCCAGACGATCGGTAGCCCGTCGCGCCGGGCGACGAGGAACAGGCGCTTGCGGATCGTCGGCGCGCCGAAGTCGCACGCGCGCAGCTCGCGGTGCTCGACGCGGTATCCGTGGCGCGCGAGCGCGTTCACAAATGAGCGGAACGTGCGGCCGCGGTTCTTCGGGCAGGGCCGGCCGTCGGCGCCGAGTGGCCCCCACGTCACGAATTCTTCGACGTTCTCGAGCATGATCACGCGCGGCTTGACCGTCGCGGCCCAGCGCAGCGCGATCCACGCGAGACCGCGGATCTTCTTCGACACCGGCTTGCCGCCCTTCGCCTTGCTGAAGTGCTTGCAGTCAGGTGACAGCCACACGAGGCCGACCGGCTGGTTTCCCGTGATGGCCGCGGGCTTCACGTCGAACACGCTTTCGCAGTAGTGCGCCGTATGCGGATGGTTCGCCAGGTGCATCGCGATCGCTTCCGCATCGTGGTTAATCGCGACGTCGACCGGCCGGCCGAAGGCACGTTCAAGGCCTGTGCTGGCACCGCCGCCTCCAGCGAAGTTGTCGACGATCAATTCACTGCCGAGGTCGAGCGGCAGGGTCATCTGGTCACGCTTCACGCGAGATCTCCGTTCGATGGTCAGGCTTCAGGGGTGGGTGCTCGGCTAGCATGTGGCAGCTGGTTAGCATGAAAGCGCCGCGCTGCAGTACGTGTTGGCGTTGTGACGGCGCCCACCCGTCACTCCGAGCACCCACCGTTGAAGCCGGTGGAAAAAAGCGGGGTGAGACTTCCACCCCGGAAAGTGCCGCGCGCTACGAGGGCGCGCGCAGCAGGCCACGGGGGATTCGGTTATTCGGGGGAGCCGAGCAGGATCTTTGTCTCGGTCTGTGCTTCGATGTCCGACCAGATCGCGCGGAAGGCGTCTTCGAGCACCTTGTGCGGGCGGATGAGTTCGTACCAGATCGTCAGCGCGCCATCCTTCACGCGGTACTTCAGGCGGGCGGCGAGCGGGTACTTCGCGCCGTTTTCGAAGACAGGGATTTCGAGCGCGATTTCGGTCGGCATCTTCACCTTGTTGCCCGTCGCGTTCACGTCCTCGCGCCACACGAAATCGACGCTGCCATCCTGCAGGCGGGTCGCGGACACGAAGTTGCCGCCCTTGCTCGCTTCGAAGTTCAGCGCGATCGACAGCATGTCGCTACCCGACGGGGTGACGATGTCCGGCAGGTTGTCTTCGATGAGCTCCGCGAACTCGAGCTGCGTCGTCGGCTTGCGGTCACGCGCCGTCCAGGTCTTCCACTCACGCGATGCCGGCACAGCGAACTGAACGCGGTACTCGCGCCAGTTCGCGCCACCGTTGTCGAGCGCGTCGCTCGCCGGGAAGTGATCATCGATGACGCCGAGGATGTGCGCCGGGTCTAGCGACGCGTAGATCATGCTGTTGCCGTTCTTCTGGCGGTTGAAGTAGGCGATGAAGCTCGCAGCGTCCCGAAGCTTCACGGTGCCGATCGGGCGATGCGGAACTTCGTCGCGCTCGTTGATGGTGCGCACCTCGTAGCCGGACGGCACAACAACGAACGGCCGGCCGTCGGCGAGCGGGGATTTCTTCGGATCGGCGAGGGCCGTGCCGGCGTTGAGGGCAGCACTGATATCGGGTGCGTCGTGGTCGGACATGTGAATCTCCTGATGGTGAGGTGGATGCGGTGATTACCGGCCGGTGCCGGTGTCGGCGAGCTGGATGCCCGGCAGATCGGGCTGCCGCTCGCTGTTGCGGGAGAGGTTGTTTTCGACGGTCGGGAAGAACACCTCGGCGGCGCGCTTCTCCTTCGGCAGAGTGGTCGAAACCTCGCCGGACACTTCGAGCGCGTCCGCGACCTTGGCGAACGGCTTGATCTCGATCGTCACGCTGATCTTCCCGGCCTTGCCGGTGTCGCGGACGAGGGCGACGAGCTGATTGAGCTGCTCGGTGGCTTCCTCGACGAGCATGCCGCCGCGGATGTCGACGAGCGTCGACGTGTAGGACTTCATCATGGCTGGCTCCTATGGGTCAGTCGTTGTCGTTGGCGGCGCGGTACTTCGCGTCGCGGAAAAAGGAAGGGCGCCGAAAGAATCCGGCGCCCCTCGAATGCCGCGCGGACCGAGGTAAGCCGCGCGGGTTATGCTCTGTTGGGTCAGCGTGGCATCCACTCCGTGCCGCGCACGATCCGGCCGACCGGCTCGAGCACGAGCACCTCGGATTCCTTCTCGCTGCGCACGAGCGCGCGGCCGCGGCGCTTTGCCTTCTCCAGCGATTCATGGCGTTGCGGTTTGCAGTTGCGGCCGACCGTGACGAACAGTGGGGCGCGCGCGCCGACCGGGCCGAGCGTCAGCTCGTCGATGCGCGCCTCGAGCGCCGCGGCGTTCGCGCGCCAGGTGTCGGACTTCACCTGCGCGGCATCGCGCTCGGCGGTGAGCCGCTCGATGTCGGAGCGCAGGCCCGCGATGATCTGCGCGACGTCGATGACGCCGGCGTTCGGTTCCAGCGACTTCTCGACGAGGCCGACCGATACCAGCGTCGGCGCCGCATCCGGCTGCGGCGTGTCGCCGGCGAGCGCCGTCGGCCGCGCTGCGCGCGCGAGCCAGTACACATACTCGTTGCCGCCACCCGCGCGCTTCTCGCGTTCGACCAGCCCGTCGCCGAGCATACGGTTCAGCTCCTTCGTCACGTCGAGCTGCGGAAGCCCCGTGCCAGTCGCCACGGCTTTCGCCGTGGCCTCCGACGTTTCAGCTAGATACCGCTCGATGTCCTCTCTCACGCTGCCTCCCGTATGCTGCGCGGCGCGGCGCGGCGACCGCGACCTGTCCATCCTCAATCCAGAATGCCTCGATGCCGTCCGGCAGCCCCGCGGGCGGCGTCTTGAGACTCATGAACACGAGCGCCGTGTCGATCTGCTCGGTGTAAGCGAGGTCGTCGAGCCAGTAGAGCAGCCGGTCGCGTTCGGGGCCGACCAGGACGTCGGCACGATCTAGCACGAGCAGCTTCAGGCCCGAGAAGTGGCTGATCGCGGCGGCGATGTGCGCGTCGACGCGCCAGCGCTCCGATTCCGACAGCAGGGCGTACACGCGACCGTTCGCGAGGATCTCCATGTCCGGCGTGATGGTCACGTCGGCCCATTCGGACAGCTCGGCGAGCGCGGTCAGGCGCTCGTTCATCGGGGTGAGCGCCTCGCGCAGCAGATCGGCGGGAATGCCGCTCGGCGCGAGCGCGTCGGCGATCGCTTCCCACGCGGCGACGTCCTGATACAGCGCAAACGCCTTGCCCGTGATCTCGATTGCGGCGGCGGCGCGGCGCTCAGCGTCCCGCGCGGCTGCGATATCCGTGTCGAGCTGCTTGCGGCGTTGCATCAGCGAGCCGAGCTCGCGGCGCGTCGCGTCGATCGCTTCGCTCGACGAATGGCCGCCGTCGGCGTTCGTTTCATTCTCGATTTCCTTCAGCTGCTTCGCGGCTGCGTCGGCTGCCTCGAGTTCCGTGCGGCGATTTCGTGCGGCGTTCTGCAGAACCGTGAGGCTGCGCTCGTACTCGGGCAGCTTCGCGATCGCTTCTTCGTCGCGCGCGCCAGCAGCGGCGGCCGCCGCGAGCGCGCCGTTCAGGAAGCGCAGTAGCGCGCCGCACTCGGGGCAGGAGCATTCAATTCCGGCCGGCGCGGTGCCGGCGCGTACGCGCAGCGCTTCGACCTTCGGCAGGAACTCTGCGACCTGGCCGTCGGCGAGCTGCGCCAGCTCGGCCGCCTTCGCGTAGCCTGCCGCCTTGTCGCGCTGCGCGGCGATCTTCGAAGCGCGGGCGCGCGCTGTGGCTTCGCCGGCCTCGGCCGCGCCGATCTGGCGTTGCAGCTCGCCGATCTCGCCCTCGAGCGACTCACGTTCGCCTTCCAGCGTGCGCAGCGCCGCCGCGTCAAAGCTGACGGCGGCGGGGCGCCAATCCGCAGCCTTCTGGCTACCGTACGTTTCGCCGGTCGTCGCGCGCCACGCCTGCTTCGCGCCGCGGGCACGATCGGCGGCTTCCTTCTGCGCGGCTTCGAAGCCCGCGCGCAGCATCGGCGTGATCGCCTCGAGCTGCGTATCGACGGCGAGCTTGATCACGCGAGCCGGGGACGTCAGCTTGTCGATGAGCCGTGCGCGGATTTCCTGCGCGCCGATCTTCACACCCATCAGCTCGTACAGGAACGCGCGGCGCGCGGCGTCGTCGAGCTGTGCGAACCGCTGCGCGTCGAGCACCAGTGGCAGCCGCGGATCTTCGGCGAGATCGCGCTTGATCTTCCCGCCGGGCAGCATGACGCTGTTCGCCTGCTCGCCACACGCAACCACGATTTGGCCGGCCTCCGAACCCTCGGTGACGAGCGAGCCGTATTCCTTTTTCAGCGCGACGCGCACGGTGTTGCCGGTGAGCGCCATGCGCACGGCTTCCTGCAGGCTGCTCTTGCCGGCGCCATTCGGGCCGGCGAAGAGCGCGACGGGTTTCGACAGCCGCAGGTCCGCGGTGTGGATCCCGAGCACTTTCGAGACGTAGATGTCGGTGATCTTCATGTCAGATTCCGGTTAGTCGGCGCTGATCGGCGCGCGTGTGCGGCGAGCGGAACCGGCGCGGGGCTCTTGCTGCGCCTGTTCTGCCGCGGCTGTGATGGCGCGCATGCGCGCAGATGCCGCCGCGTTCAGGTCTGCCTTCGCTGCCTCGTCCGGCACGCCGGCGATCGCGCTGCGCGCGAGGTCGAGATCCTCGGCGGTCGCGGCGGACTCGATGTCTTCGCGGATGCCGCGGACCAGGCCGTCGACGTCGAACGCGAAGCCGCTCTGGCCGCGATCCTCGCGCGGTTCTCCCTGCTCGTCGGCCGGCCCCGGCTGATCAGCCGCCGCCGGCGCGCCATCCGCGCGCGACTCGGTCGCGGGGCCGGTTTCTACCGGCGGCGCTGCGCCGCGCGGAACTTCATCGGCCGGTTGCGGGCGTCCGGCCCGCAGCTCGTCGAGCGTGGCGCGGTTTACCGAGTAGCTGCCGTCGTCGTGCACGTCGACGATGTCGGCGGCTTCCTCGACGGTCGTGAGGCCCATCAGCAGCTCGGGCGCGTAGAGTTTTCCGAAGAACGACGCGCTGCGATACCGGAGCATCACTTCGGGCATCGTCTGCCACTTGCTGCCGTTCTTCGTGTACCAGCCTTCCTTCACAGCGAGCTCGATCGACACCGGCGGCGATTCGAGGCGCGTGTCGGTCCCGCGCTCGAGCGCCCATGCGATGCACTCGATGTCCTCGATCTCGACGTCCTGACGTTTCTCGGTGCGAGTACGGTTGCCGCTCGGGCCGCTCCATTCGAAGGTCACGTACGGCACGGTTTTGCGACCGAGCTTGCGGATGTCGAATCGCAGCGGTGAGAATCGGCCGCACCCGTTCACGGCCGCGATGATCCACTGCGAGGACCACGACGGCCGGCCCTCGACGATGTACAGGTTCTGCATCACCATCAGCGGATCAGCGCCCATGCGTTGCGCCATGTTCAGCGCGACGACGGCGTTTGCGAGCGCGTTCGGGTTCTCGCGCGATTCGGTGACCTCGCCGTAGCGGTTGGTCTTCTCGATCGTCTTGCGGTACGCGGCGGGCACGAGCGTCGACGATGCAAGCAGGTTCGCCGCGCGCTGCATCAGCTCGAACGACTGCAGCGAGCCGAAGCCGGGTGCGACGGCGGGCAGATTGGCCTCGCGCGGGAGCGGCGAGCGGACGGATTCCAAGGTGGTGGGCGTGGACATGGAGGTCTCGCGAGTTAGTCGTGGAACTGGCAGGTGCCGTGGCGCGGGCAGTACTTCTTGTCGCACAGCAGCGATTTCGGGTTGGGGTAGAAGCGGCCGGAGCGGAACATGTCCGCCGCGAACTGGATCAGCCCGGGCGTTTCCTCGGTGCCGATCATCACGCGCTTCGAGTTCGCGATCGGGGCGGCCGCGACTTCCGGCGTGCCCTTCGTTTTCAAGCCGATGATCTCGGCGGTATCCCCGATCTGTTCGCCGGTCGTGTGCTCGTACAGCAGCTCGTACGTGCCAATCTGCGGCCCGTGTCCCTTCGTGACGGCTGCGCCTTTCTGCACGGCCGACGAGCCGCTTTTCAGGTCTGCGATGCCGACGCCGGCTGCCGAGCGGCGCACGCGCGCTCGGTCCATCGTGCCGGTCAGGCGAACGATCACGCCGCCGCCGCAGTCGATCTCGAGCGGCTTCGTTTCCATCTCAACGGCGATGAAGTCGTAGCGCGGCGCGACCTCGAGGCAGTACTTCGTCGTCAGTGACAGGCCGATGCGCTCGGCGTCGGACATGCTGAGGTCGTCGCGCTCCGGATCAAATTCGTTCTCCGGGTCGCGCAGCTTGTCGACGAACGCGCCGGCCGCGTCGTCGACGGTCAGGCCCGAGCCGTCGAGACGCGCCTGGTCGAACACGGCGGTGCCGGCGTGGATCGCGGTGCCGAGGGCGGCACGCAGGCCGACCACGTTGCGCATGTTCAGGAGGTGGATGCCTTCCCAGCGGTAGGCGCAGTCGAAGAGCGCGCCCCAGCTGGACGCGCGAACGGTATAGACGGATGGGTTCACAGGAATCCCCAATGCTTGGTGAGGCTGTCTACGGCGACAGCGAGAAGGGCGACCGCGACGAGGATCGCGATGACGAGTGCGCGCGCGGCGCGCGGGTGCCGGCGCTCGAAGAGGTCAGCGTGGTCGGTGAAGCGGCTCATGCAGGCCTCGTGACGAAGGCGGCGATGGCCGTGCCGTCCGCGTTGAGCCGAGCAAGCACGATCGTGCACACCGCGGCGATCGTGAGCGCGACGAGGTAACCAGCTATGGGATTCCATTCGAAGAGCCAGTCGAGCAGCGCGCCAAGGTAGTCGAAGGGCGTCATCCGAGGCTCCGCAGGTAGGGCCCGGCCAGATCAGCGCCGAACCAGAGTGCACCGATCGCGACGCCGTATGCGAACGCCCATGCTGATCCTTCGATCACGTACCGCAGGCGCGATACAGGCGCTCGTTTGTAATCGCGCAATACAGGCGATAGGCTGTTGAGCGAGCTGCGCATCATGAACTCACCTTTGCAGGTGCACGCCGTCGGGCGTTCTCTTCGTCTCTGAGACGAGTTAGTTCGGCGAGGTTCATATCGGCGACGAGCTCGTGATGCGTATCGCAGAGCAGAAAGCACTCGTCGTCGCCGCGGAACCAGTTGACCTGAAACTCGACCTGCCAACGCGCCTTCGTGCTGCAGCAGTTGCAGAGCTTTGCACCCGTTCGCTGCCTGTCCATCCCGACGCGTGGGTAATCTCGTCGGCTCATCGATCCACCCCAGCGATCGTGATGTGCCGCACCTCTTTCAGCGCGCAGCGCGGCAGGAAACAGTTTTCGAGCTTGCCGGTGCGCCTGTTGATGTGCAGTTGAATTCCTCCTACGTCGTGCGCGAGCGTGAAATCGTCGGCCGCGTTCAGGCGTTCCCAGTCCATCGGACATCCGTTCGCGTGGCACGCGACCAGGTCCATGTCGAGCTCGAGCGAATCGACAGCCGGCAGCCCCTTGGCCGCGAGCAAGGTCTGGTAGCGTGCCGCGACGAGGCGGATCCCCGCGCTGACCTCGCGCGAAACTTCGAACGAAACGTTGTTCATCGTCTTTATCCTGTAACGGGAGCGGTTGATCAGTCGTCGAGCGCGCGACGAACGGTGTGGTCGGTGCAGCGGGAGTACCCGGCGTTGCCCGGGCCGAACTTCTGGCCGCACGACGAGCAGTAGACGTTGGCGAATCGCGGCGCGGCGGCGGCGAGATCGGCGTCCGCGATGCGCTGCGCGACCTCCGCGTCGAGCACTGCCTTGCACACGTTCCAGACCTCGTACACGTCCTCGATCCGCCCGCGGCGCAGTGCGGCGTCGAGCACGGCGATCTGCTCGATCGAGAACGGCAGCACGTCGAACGTCACGCCGTCGGCGATCGCTTCGTTGCGCTCGTCGCGCACCAGAGCTTCGTCGTCCGCCGCGGCTTGTAGCTGGTCGGCGTGTCGGTCGACCAGCGCGGGCAGGGCGCGCGCATTGCCGTGGTGGATTCGAGGAATGTGCATCGCACCCTCCGCATGAAAGTAGGATTACTAAATGAATTGAAGTCTTGAACGACGATACTGCGCGTTACGTGCAGTGCTCACCGGCGACGCCTCGGGAGTACGAACCGCCGCCGGTCAGAACTGCATCACTCGCGCGCCCGACTACTCCCGGCCGTGCCGGCTCCGGGCCGCGCGAGGTTTGTGCCGATTACGACGCCATCGGTCACGTGTTGCTGGCTGTCTTGCATCAGGTTCGCTCGGCGCGCCGCGGTCTTCCGCAGCGTCCGTCCTGACTCACGACGCAGATCGCGCCGGCCGGTTGCTCCGCGTGTGCGGTCCCGGCATACCTTCGGTTGTTAGAGAGCGTTCCGCCGGAGGCGGTGGCGCGGCGACGGTGCCGCGTTGAGATGAATTATAACTAAGGTTATCGACGTGTCAACAACCAAAGTTATCGTGTGGAGCGGAAATTTGTAACAGCGCGGCCCGCGTGCCGTTTGTTAAGCGTCTGCTGACGGCAGTTGAAAGACTTCCGAAACTGCGGCTAAACTACTGTACATTCATACAGTATCGCGGCGAACCGAAGACGAGGGCGGCCAGTGGAAGAAGAAACGAAGACACGCCTGCGCTGCAGGCCGGGGGATTTGGCGAAGGTGGTGACGAGCAGAAACCCAGCGCTGATCGGCACGATCGTGACGATTCAGCGGCTGCGGTCTGACGGTCGATGGGATGTGCTGCTCGAAAATCCGGCGTTCGGCTTCACAGGGAAAATGAAGCGCCCGGTCGTGACGCGCGAGTTTGCATTCTGGGATGCGTCGTTGGAGCCGCTTCCACAAGAGGCATGGCGGGTCAGTCGCCGAACGGCCTGTCCTCGTCCTGAGCAGGTGAATGTTGCGGAACTGACTGGGCTAGCAGCCCACTGATATACGCCTCGACTTTGGCGCGACCGATCTCATCCAGCCGATCGTAGCCTGGCGGAACCGGCTGAGCCTCGTCGCCGAATTCGAGCCACTCCAGTGTGGTTTGCAGCGCGCGCGCGAGTGCGAACCCATTCGTGGTCGTGGTGCTGCCGCCTCGTTCAACCTTGGCGATCGCTGGCTGCGATACGCCGACAAGTTCCGCGACGTACTTCTGGGAGAGACCCAGTGCCTCGCGACGTTCCTTTGCCCGGCGCCCGAATTCAGGATTTTCCATAGCGGGCATCCTATAACCTTGGTTGTAAGCCGGCAAATAACCAAAGTTCTTGCGGTTGAATAACTTTGGTTATAGCATTGCGGCATGAAACCGACCAATTGCTCCGTCCCTGCGCTGCAGCGTGCGATCGATAAAGCCGGCTCCCAGTCGGCGCTGGCGCGCCTGATCGGCAAGAAGCAGCCGCACATCCACAAATGGCTGCACTCGCCCAATGCGATGCGTCCCGAGAACTGCGTTCTCGTCGGGGCGGCCGTCGGGATCCCTTACCGCGACTTCCGGCCCGACGACTGGAAGCTGATCTGGCCTGAGCTGGCCGAGCCGGTGCAGGAGGAGCAGTGAAGAACATCAACATCCTTTCTCGATAAGTACGGGGTGATCGTCATGTCAAGACGCGCCGAATTCCGAAACGAAGTGAAAACGCGCCTGCGCGATCGCGTCTACGACGCGCTCCAGTTCTACAAGCAGCTGCACGGTATCGACTCCGACTCCGCCGCGCTCAACCGCATCGCAGAAGTGGCGCTGTTCGGCGTTGTCGGCACTTTGCCTGTTCAGCTCGCGAGCATCAGTGCCGACATGGGACAGTCCGGCCCGAAGGTGAATGCATGACTGCTCGCCGCGTGGAGCAGGCTGTCCTGCTGCCGGTGGCCGAAGCAGCTGATCTGGCAATGCAAGCGGCGGCGCAAGGCGTCGCGATCACCGATTTCCTCGGCATCCAGGTGCTGCGCGGCGCGTACGGCGCCATGCATCCGCTCGTCATCGAGTTCGAGATGCGGCCCAAAGTGGGACAAGCGGGGACGAAAGGCGGGGAGGAGGGCGAGTGCTGACCCGTCTGTTCGAATTCGCGGCATCTTGCGCAGGGTCGTGCGATCCGCACTCCCGTATTCCAGATGACGGCAACTGGTTCACCCACAGTGCGCACGCATGCCTTCAGCGGCGATCGGACTGCGGTTGGGCTGAGGCGGACAAATCGCGCGACGCGGGCGGGAGACTACTTGCCTTCCGAAACGGTGCGTTTGCAAACGGAGCACGACCACCAAGGTGCTACTCGATAAGCACCCTTGACCCCCACATTGAAGTCGAGCACCACTTTGCGACGTTCAGGGCCGTCGAAACATGGCTGGCAGATGTAGTGCCGAGGCTCGCCGCTCACCGTAATTCCGGCCGCTTCTTCTTTCAATGCGTACACGAACGAACCGTGACCGATTCCTTCGAGGACATATTTTTCACGTTCGGACTGCGCGCGCTCGAGTTCTGCAATCGAGGCTTTCGCCGCACGAAGCGCCTCCTTGAGCTCGTCGATTTCGTCGCGCGTCTCTGCCTGTTTTTCTTGAAGTGCGAGCGCTGCGTTTTGCACGTCGATCACTCGGTCGTTGATCGATTGCTGCATCTCGGCAAGCTTCAACTCGTCGCGCGCGGCGACTGCGGCCTTTGCAAGATCGATCGTATTTTTCAGTCCGGCAATGGCTGCCGTTACGGTCATGATCGCCATGTGGTTCTCCGTCTTGTGGTCGGTCGCATGTCGGCGCGACTGAGCAATCTTAGCGCAATGGACGTCGCCGCCTGCGGAACTGTGGAGGGCGAATGAACGAACTCCCGAATCCTCTCACCGCCGCGGACTGCGATCTGCGCGACTTCCCGTTCATGCCGCTCGACGTCGTGCGCTTGCGCGACAGCGACATCGCGGCGTTGTCGACCGCCGACGAGTTCCGCGCCGCAGTGCTGCTGTGGTGCGCGGCGTGGCACCAGGTACCGGCCGCGTCACTGCCCGACGACGATCGCGTGCTCGCGCAGCTGGCCGGCTACGGCCGCGTCGTCACCGAATGGAAGAAGGTGCGCGACGGCGCATTGCGCGGCTGGGTGAAGTGCTCCGACGGCCGCCTGTATCACCCTGTCGTCGCCGAGAAGGCCCGCGACGCGTGGGCTGCGAAGCACGAGCAGCGCTACAAGACCGAGTGCGCGCGCATCAAGAAGCACAACCAGCGCCACGGGACAGACATCGAATTCCCGACATTCGAGGAATTTTTGTCCCCGGACTATCGCGATCCTGTCCCGAGGGACAAACGCAAAGTGTCCCCGGGGACAACGGGCCAATGTCCCCCGGGACAAGCCGGTGGTGTCCCCCCAACTGTCCCTCGGGAAACAGCATCCAAGGGACAGGGAGAGGGAGAAGTAAACCTAAAGACAAGCGGCGGCGGCACAGCACAGGCAGTAGCGGGCGATGCGCCGAATGCCGCCGCCGCCTTCGTCGAGATCCTGCGCTCGAGCGGCGTCGGCTTCGCCGCGAGCGACGAGCGAGTGCTGACCTGGTCGACGCGCGGCGTCACGCCGGACGACCTGCGTGCAGCTGTCGCCACGGGCCGCAGGCGCCGTGAGCGCGAGGGCAGCGGGCAACCGCTCAACGTCGGCCTGCTCGACCTGATCCTCGGCGACCTGCTGTCCGCGCGCACCGCGAAGCCCGCGACGGGGACACTCACGGTCGGCGACTGGTGGCGCTCGTGGACCGGCATCGTCGAGCACGGGCGAACGCTCGGGACGGAGCAGGGGACCAACGAGCAGCCGTTCGACTTCAAGCTGCGTGTGTTCAACGCGGCCGGCGACGGACCGTGGTGGGACGACCACAACCGCGCATTCCGCAACACTGCCGGTCCCGTGGCGGCCGGCGCGATCCTGGAGAACTGCCGATGAGCCACGAGCAACAGACCCTGATCGCCGCGCCGGTCATCGCGCGCCGCGTCGTCTTCGTCGTCCCTGGCAAGCCGGTCGCGAAGGGGCGGCCGCGCTTCGCGCGCCACGGCGCACACGTCCGCACGTTCACGCCCGAGGCGACCGAGCGCTACGAGAACCTCGTGAAGATGGCCGCGCGCGCGGCGATGCGCGACGACGAGCCGTACGCGGGCCCGGTGCGCCTGATCGTGGACATTGGCGTGCCGATTCCGGCCAGCTGGTCGCAGCGGCGTCAACGCGAGGCCGCAGCCGGCGTGATCGGCGCGACGAAGAAGCCGGACGCCGACAACGTTGTCAAGGCGTTGAAGGACGGCATGAACGGGGTGGTCTACGGCGACGACGGCCAGGTCGTCGACCTCTGGGTGTCGAAGCGCTACGCGGCGACGCCGGGCGTGCGCATTGAAGCAATCGAACTGAACCTGCAGCGAGCATAGGAGGGCCCTTTGAAAACGAAACCCACGAAAATCACCCTCGACACGGTGCTGTCGGTCATGAAGCCCGGGCAGCGCTACACGGCGCACGATCTCGCGCGCAGCTCGGGCGCGCCGCTATCGACCGTGCGGCATCTGCTGGCGAGTGATCGCGCGGCGACGCGCGTCGACACGAAGGGGGGCGAGCGGCGCGGCCGCATGTTCTCGCTGGCCGGCACGTGCGGCGGCAGCGGCCATGTCGACACGCGCATCCGCCCGGACTTCACGAGCCATCTCGCGGGCTACGCTGGCTGGCTCGGCAGCGTGCAGGCGCTCGCGATGACGACGCGGGGTGCACGATGAGCGGTTTCGAGAGCATCGAAGAGCGGCTGGACAACTGGGGGGCAACGGTGCGCTCGCCGCGCTTCAAGCCCGAGGTCTGTGCGCAGTGGGCGCGCCTGCACGTCGCGCTGCGCGACAAGGCGCTCGCGGAGATGACGATTCCGCCAGAGCAGAAGGACGGGTGGCTCGTCGAGGCGGCCTGGTCGACGATGCCGAACCATGTCGCGAAGTGGGTGTTGAAGTACACCTACGTCTGGCGCATGGCGCCCGACCAGGTGCAGACGCGGATGCGGAAGGCGCACGGCGCGGTGCTGCGCGGCCGGCGCTTCGAGCTCGTGCTCGCCGACGCGCACCGCGCGATCTCGCAGAGCATCGTGAAGCTGACCGCGGACTCGGTCATCAGAAAAATCGCGTCGGCCGGTTGTAAACCGCCGCAATCTGTTCTATGATCCTTGGCAGATTACTGATTCCGCCTCGTGCGTGAGCTTTTGCTTCCCAGTCGGGAGGCAGGCGCGCGAGTAGAGAAGCCCGCGAAAGCGGGCTTTTTTGTTTCGCTGCCGCCGCGCTATACTGTCCGTGGCCTCAGTTGCGCCGGCGGGAAAGACGCAGCGAGGTGATCAGCCAGCGCGCCGAAAGGTGCAGACGGGTTTCCGCCGCCCCGCTGGCACCAGACATATCGAGCCCGCTGAGCGCAAGCCAGCGGGCTTTTTCGTTACAGGTTTTCGAGTTCGTTCGTTGCTGCCTTGACCGCTGCGGCAATTAGCTTACCGAGCGCTTCCCCGTGCTTCTCAGGATCACTGAGCCAAGTATTTGGCATGACCGGATTGAAAATTCCAGCGTCGAGAACAGCCTTCACGAGTTCCGTAGCTCGATTTTTCGCTTCTGCAGATGCCATCGATTTCACTCCCGTAGCGTATGCCGGCAGACTCCGGCTCGACGATTCTACGATACATACCGTTATGCCCGGGGCAGACCGGCAAACCACACATCGGACGAGTGCGAGACGACGAACTCCCCCGTCAAGCCTATTGACGATGCGACGTTTTGAATGACGCCCAAAACTGTCCGCGTATCAAACTCTGTTTCGATGTAATAGGTTCCGGTCGGCAGGTGGTGGCGGGCACCGTCTGTAGCGAAGACAGTTCTTGAGAATCCCAGAATTGCAAGGCCTTCATGCAATCGCTTATACATCTCGGCCGATGTAGCGTGATGCACTTCGATGCGTGCGATATATGAACTCATTGTCTTTCCCCGATATGTGAGTGATTCTAATTTTCCGCAACCGCAGACAGCCTGCGATCCAACACTGAGTATAGGAAAACTCACGGGGTAGCCAAGAAGATGTCAGGTCACAAGGAGGTTAGAGATATTCACGCGCCGCGTCCGCTGCCACCTGATGTGCTCTTCGACGGCTCGAACTGGTTTTGCTATCTCGCGCCGGCCGACGGCGTCAACGACTGGGTGCACCACACGTTTCTGCGCGACGGTGCACCGCTGTACAACGAGGACCACGCGCACCTGATCGACGCTGACGTTGCTTACCTCTGGGCGGCCGTCGAGAACGTGCGCCAGATGCGGCGCGTTGTCGGCCAGTGCGAAGAGGTGATGATCCGCGCCGGCGGCTGGCAGCGCGCCAGGCAGGAGCAGCAGCTCTGCGAGTGGTTCGGCCGCGTGCCGGCGTTCCTGATCACGCTCGACGCGCACTACGCGCGTGAGTGCAGCGATCTGGAGTGGTGCGCGCTGGTCGAGCACGAGCTGTATCACATCGGCCAGCGCACTGACGAGTTCGGCGCGCCGGCTTTCTCGAAGGACGGCATGCCGAAGCTTGGCATCCGCGGGCACGACGTCGAGGAATTCGTCGGCATCGTCCGGCGCTACGGCGCGGGCGGCGGCGCCGGCGACACCGCGAAGTTGGTCGACGCCGCCCGCCGCGCGCCCGAGGTCGGCCACGTCGACATCGCGCGCGCCTGCGGCACCTGCATCCTGCGGGCCGCGTAACCTGAACGTTTTCCCGCTATGGCAGCACTTCCCGAGCACATCAAGCTGTATGTCGTGCAGTCGCTCGCATGCTTCGACACGGTCTCGCGCGTCGCGAAGGCCGTCCGCGAGGAATTCGGCGTCGAGGTGTCGCCGCAGCAGTGCGAGCGGTACGACCCGACGAAGCGCGCCGGCTCGACGCTCAGCAAGAAGTATCGGGAGATCTTCGAGCGTACGCGCGAGGAATTCCTGCAGGACACGTCGCGCATCGGGGTTGCACACCGCTCCGTGCGTCTTCGCAAACTCGACCGCGCCGTCGGCCTTGCCGAGGATCGCGGAAACCTACCGCTCATGGCCCAACTGCTCGAACAAGCCGCGAAGGAAGCCGGCGACGCGTTCACGAACCGTCACCGGCTCGAGCACATGGGCAAGGGGGGCGGCCCGATCACCGCGATCTCGACTGTGACGAACGACCCACAGGAGGCGGCGAAGATCTACGCCACGCTGATGAACCCGTAGCATGCCCATCCCGTTCCCGTTCGACTTCCGCGCACCGGACTACGTGCAGGTGTTCGAATGGCGAGCGGAGCGGTTGAAGCGCGTTCGCGCGAACCCGGGCGTGCTGCCGGCGCTGCGCACGTTCTACCGCGACAACCCGGCCCAGTTCATCATCGACTGGGGCATGACGTTCGATCCGCGCAACGTCGAGCGCGGGCTGCCTGCGACGATCCCGTTCCTGCTGTTCCCGAAACAGGAGGAATGGTGCCAGTGGTTCATGGAGCGTTGGAAGGCGCAGCAGCCGGGCATCACCGAGAAGACCCGCGACATGGGTATGTCGTGGCTGACGGTCGGGTTGGCCGACACGATCTGCCTGTTCCACGAGGGTGTCGCGGCCGGCTTCGGCTCGCGCAAGGAAGAGTACGTCGACAAGATCGGCTCACCGAAGAGCCTGTTCTGGAAGGCACGCGAGTTTTTGCGGCTGCTGCCGGCCGAGTTCCGCGGTTCGTGGGACATCGGAACGCACGCGCCGCACATGCGGATCATCTTTCCTGACACCGGGTCGGTGATCACCGGCGAGTCCGGCGACGGCATCGGCCGCGGAGACCGCGCCAGCTTCTATATTGTCGACGAGTCGGCGTTCCTCGAGCGGCCGCAGCTGGTCGACGCATCGCTGTCTGCGACGACGAACTGCCGCCAGGACATCTCCACGCCGAACGGCATGGGGAACTCGTTCGCGCAGCGCCGGCACAGCGGCAAGGTGCGTGTCTTCACGTTCCACTGGCGCGACGATCCGCGCAAGGACGACGCCTGGTATGCGAAGCAGTGTGCTGAGCTCGACCCGGTCGTCGTCGCGCAGGAAATCGACATCAACTACGCGGCGTCCGTCGAGGGCGTCGTGATCCCGTCCGCATGGGTACAGGCGGCGATCGGCGCACACGTGAAGCTCGGCATCGAGCCGAGCGGCACGCGCCGCGGCGGCCTGGACGTCGCCGACGAGGGCAAGGACAAGAACGCGTTCGCGGGCCGCTACGGCTTCCTGCTGAACTTCGTGCGATCTTGGTCGGGCCAAGGCGGCGACATCTACGAGACGGTCGAGAAGACGTTCGGCATCTGCGACGAGCTGGGCTACGAGTCGTTCGACTACGACGCCGACGGTCTCGGCGCCGGCGTCCGCGGCGACGCGCGCGTGATCAACGAGCAGCGCATCGCGATCGGCAAGCGGCCGATCAACGACGAGCCGTTCCGCGGGTCGGGCCCGGTGCATGACCCGGAAGGCGAGATGGTTCCGGAGCGCAAGAACAAGGACTACTTCGCCAACCTCAAGGCGCAGTCCTGGTGGGCGCTGCGGCTGCGCTTCCAGGCGACGTACCGTGCGGTTGTCGAGGGCAAGCCGTACAACCCCGACGACATCATTTCCATCGATCCGGCGCTGGTCGAGCTGTCCGCACTGACGATGGAGCTCGCGCAGCCGACGTACACGGTCAACGGCGTCGGGAAGATCGTGATCGACAAGGCGCCGGAAGGCACGAAATCACCGAACCTGGCTGACGCGGTCATGATCGCGTACCAGCCGGCCGGGCAGGTTCTGGACATCTGGACAAGGTTGGCAGGATGAATCGAAAGCAACGCAAAGCCGAGCAGCGGCAATACCGCGCGATGGCTGCGGATTCCGCCAACGCTAAGCGCTGGATGACGCCGGACAGCTTCCAGAACTTCGAGGCGCGCGTCGGGCTCGGCACGCCGAACCAGTCGTCGGCCTACCAGTACGGGTTCGACTTCATCTCGCGCAACCGCGTGCAGATGGAGGCGATGTACCGGTCGTCGTGGATCGTCGGCCAGGCCGTCGACGTCGTCGCGGAGGACATGACGCGCATGGGCGTCGAGATCGGCTCCGACATCGCGCCCGAGGACAAGGACAAGCTGAACCAGGAGTTCGAGAACCTGGCGGTCTGGGACAGCCTGTGCGACACGATCAAGTGGGCGCGGCTGTACGGCGGCGCGCTCGCGGTGATGATGATCGACGGGCAGGACGCGTCGCAGCCGCTGCGGATGGACACGATCGCCGAAGGCCAGTTCAAGGGCATTTGCGTGCTGGACCGCTGGCTCGTTCAGCCGACACTGAACGACCTGGTCACCGAAGCTGGCCCGGATCTCGGCATGCCGAAGTTCTACGACGTCGTCGCGGACTCGATGGCGCTCCCGCGCCAGCGGATTCACTACAGCCGCGTGCTGCGGTTCGACGGCGTCACGCTGCCGTACTGGCAGCGTATCGCCGAGAACCTCTGGGGCCAGTCCGTCATCGAGCGCCTGATCGACCGCCTCGTCGCGTTCGACAGCACGACGATGGGCGCTGCCCAGCTCGTGTTCAAGGCGCACCTGCGCACGATGAAGGTCAAGGACCTGCGCAAGATCATCGCTATGGGCGGCCCGGCGCTCGAGGCGCTGTTGAAGAACGTCGACTTCATCCGTCGGTTCCAGTCCAACGAAGGGCTGTCGCTGATCGACGCTGACGACGAGATGCAGATCGACCAGTACGGATTTACCGGACTGGACGCGGTGCTGCTGCAGTTCGCGCAGCAGCTCGCCGGCGCGCTGCAGATCCCGCTCGTTCGTCTGCTCGGCCAATCGCCGGCCGGCCTGAACGCGACCGGCGAGTCGGACCTGCGCACCTACTACGACAACATCAAGCAGCAGCAGGAGCGCCGGCTGCGCCGCGCGCTGAACCAGCTGTTCGAGGTGATGTTCCGCTCGGTGCTCGGCACGAAGCCGCCCGAGGGATTCTCGTACGACTTCCGCGCGCTCTGGCAGATGACGGACGAGCAGAAGGCGACGACGGCCAACACGATCGCCGACGCAGTGACGAAGGCGGTCGACGCGGGCCTGATGACGCCCGCCGGCGGCATGAAGGAACTGCGCGCATCGAGCCATCGCACTGGCGTGTTCTCGTCGATCACCGACGAGGAAATCAAACAGGCTGAGGACGAGCCGCCGCCGGCGGCCGAAACGGAGCTTCCCCCTGATGCTGATGACCCGAACGACGGACCGCAAGCGACGCCGCAATCCGGTGCGCCTGGCAGGCCCCGAGCGTCAGCTAAGGACGCAGCTCCGCAAGATCGCCGAGCAGGTGGGCGCGTTGGTCGATGGATTTCCGCCTGGCGATCCCGCGTACGCCCCGACGATCGAGCAGCTGCTTAGGCGGTACGCCGAGGCGCTCACACCGTGGGCCGAGGCGACCGCCGCGAAGATGCTCGACGACCTTAATCGGCGCGACGAGCAGGCGTGGATGCAGCAGGCCGCGGACATGTCGCGCGCACTGCGCGACGAGCTGCGACGCGCGCCGACCGGCGAGACGATGCGTGCGCTGATGGCCGAGCAAGTCGGCCTGATCAAGTCGATCCCGTTGGAGGCCGCCGAGCGCGTGCACCGGCTCACGATCGAGGCGCTTGAGGACAGCACGCGCGCCGCGGCGATCTCCAAAGCAATTCAGGAATCTGGAGAGGTGGCGAAGAGCCGCGCCGATTTGATCGCGCGCACCGAGGTATCGCGCGCAGCGACGTCGCTCACCGAGGCCCGGGCGCGCGCTGTCGGCAGCACGCACTACATCTGGCGCACCAGCGGTGACAGCGATGTGCGTGCCGGCCACAAGGCGATGGAAGGCAAGGTGTGTTCGTGGGCTGAGCCGCCCGATGTCGACGAGAACGGCCGAATCATGAACTTCCACCCCGGACAGATATGGAACTGCCGGTGCTGGGCCGAACCGATCATTTCCGAGGACTGACATGCGCTTCTACACGATCCAGAAGCTCGGGCCGAAGCGTTCGCTCACGCCCGAGGGTTTCCTGCTGTGCGAGGACGTTCCAGTCGCACGCACCGGCGAGATGCTGTACGCCGCCGGCGAGGTGCCGATCGAGGCCGGGCCGGATGGACTGATCCGGATCAGCCGCACGTCGGAGGAGGTCTTCCGCGACGCGACGATGGCCAGCTGCATGGGCAAGGACGTCACGCTCGACCATCCCGACGACTTCGTGCAGCCGTCGAATTACGCGGGCCTCACGCAGGGCGTGATGCTCAACCCGCGACGCAGCACGTCGGAGCCCGACCTGCTGGTGGCGGACCTGCTCATCAAGCACCCCGACACCATCGAGGCGGTGCAGGACGAAGAAATCGAAGAGGTCAGTCTCGGTTACGAGGCCGACTACGAACAGGTATCACCCGGCCGCGGGGTACAGCGGAACATCGTTGTCAACCACGTAGCCATTGTCCCTCGCGGCCGCTGCGGCCCGCGCTGCGCGATCGGCGATAAGGAACCCGAGATGAAGACGAAAGACAGCAAGACGAAGAAGCGCACGTGGCTGGATCGTGTGCGCACCGCGTTCAAGGCGCAGGATGCCGAGGCGCTCGAGGAGGCGCTCGAGGAAGGCCAAACCGGCGACGCCGAGGAAGAAGAGCGCGACGACGACAAGGACGGCAAGACGGCCGACGCGATCGCCGCGCTCACGAAGACGGTGAAAGCGCTCGACCGCAAGGTCAACCGCCTCGCCGCGCGCGACGCCGAGCGCGAACGCGAAACCGAAGATGAGGACGAGGAGGACGACGACACGGACGAGACGACCGACACGGTCATCGAGGCCGAGCCGTCGCGCCGCGTCAGCGAAGAAGGCGTCGACCTGTACACGGGCGATTCCGCGCGCCTCATCGCCGCGCGCGCCGAGATCCTCGCGCCGGGCGTGAAGCTGCCGACGCTCGACGGCCTCAAGACGAAAGATCGCGCGGCTGCACTCTGCAAGTGCCAGCGCCGCGCGCTCGACCAGGCGTACGAAACCGACACGGGCCGCGCAGCGATCGCGCCGTTCCTCGGCCGTCGCGCGCCCGACTTCGACACCATGCCGGCGCAGGTGGTCGATTCGATCTTCACCGGCGCCGCCGAACTGATGCGCGCGAAAAACAACGCCGGCTCGTCGAGCGGCAAGGTCAACACGCGCGATTTCGGCAAGGTCAAGACCATCGCCGACATCAACGAGCAAAACCGCAAGTTCTGGGCCGGTCAGTCCAGCCAATAAAGGAGAACGCCTCATGGGCAACGCAATTCTGTATCGCATGCCGTCGGGCATCCCCGGCGATGTGACCCGGCCGTCGCAGTCGACGATCGAGCCGGCCCCCCTCGATCCGACCGCGCCGTTCCCGGCGTATGGCCTGTTCGGGAAGATCGCGAACGGCAAGTTCGTGCCGATCGGCGCGGGCGATGTTGCCACGGCGGTCTACGGCCTGCTCGTGCGCCCGTACCCGACGCAGAGCTCGCAGGATCCGCTCGGCACGTCGACGCCGCCGACGAAGGGCATCGCAGATGTGCTGCGCCGCGGCTACCAGACGGTTCTGTTGAACGCAGGCGTAGCTGCGCTCGACGGCCAGGTGTACGTGCGCGTCGCTACGCCGGCCGCCGGCAAGCCGATCGGCGGCATCGAGGCGGCGGCCGACGGCACGAACACGATCGCCATCACCGGCGCGACGTTCATGGCCGGCGCCGACGCAGCTGGCAACGTCGAAATCGCCTACAACATCTAAGGGAGCCGACATGACGACTCACAACAAGTCGCTGCTCGCCCGCGCGGCGGGCATCGCAATCGCTGGCGCACCGGCGATCATCCGCGCGCGCACGCGCGACAGCATGATGACGTTCGACGCGCGCACGATCGACAGCTCTGGCGCGTTCCTGGTCGGCGAGCTCGAACGCCTCGACCAAGAGCTGCACATGCCGCTCGCGTCGGTCACCTGGTCGCGCGACATCGATCTCCGCGAGGACGTGTCGATCGCCGACGAGGTGTCCTCGTTCACGAACTCGATGTTCGCCGCAGCGGGCGGCCCGTCGCCGGCCGGCAAGTCGTGGGTGGGTAAGGACGCGAACGCGATCCAGAGCCTCGGCCTGGACATCGGCAAGACGCCGAACCCGCTGACGCTGTGGGGCATGCAGATCGGCTGGACGATCCCGGAACTCGAATCTGCGCAGAAGCTCGGCCGCCCGGTCGACCAGCAGAAGTTCGAGGGCATGCAGCTGAAGCACAACATGGACGTCGACGAGCAGGTGTACATCGGAGATACCGTGATCGGCGTGACCGGCCTCGTGAACAGCACGGCGGTCGAGAACGTCTCGAACGCGCAGACGGGCAGCTGGGCGACGGCGATGCCGGACCAGATGCTCGACGACGTGAACGAGCTGCTGAACAGCGCGTGGGCGGCAGCCGGCTACGCGGTGTGCCCGGGCCGCCTGCTGCTCGACCCGAAGAGCTTCTCGCTGCTCGTCCAGCGCAAGGTCAGCGACGCCGGCAACATCAGCGTGCTGCGCTACCTGCAGGACAACAGCCTCGCGAACCAGCTCAACGGCCGGCCGCTCGAGATTTACCCGTCGAAGTGGCTCACCGGCCGCGGCGCTGCGGGCAAGAACCGCATGGTCGCGTACACGAAGGACAAGGGCCGCGTACGCTTCCCGCTGGTGCCGCTGCAGCGCACGCCGCTCGAGTACCGCGACCTGCGCCAGCTGGTGACGTATTTCGGCCGCCTCGGTGTGGTCGAAGTCGTCTATCCGGAAACGATCGGCTACCGGGACGGGGTGTAACATGCAGCTCATCAACGTGCTGAAGGCATTCACCGTGCGGCTTGTCCACGAGGGCGAGTCGATCGAGCGTCGCGTCGTCGCCGGTGTGCAGGAGGTCGAGGATTACATCGCCGACCACTGGTACACGAAGGCGCACACCGGCCCGCTGCCAGACGGCGTCGCAGCCGCGCTGGCGAAGTCCTCCGACGAGGATCCGTCGAAGTCGGCGGCAGCGACGGACCCGGCAGCCGATCCCGCGACCGCCAAGGCGGCCGACAAGGCCAGCAAAAAGTAAGGTGACCCGTGGACGTATCCCAGTTCAGACAGTCGTTCCCCGAGTTCGGTGACACGACGCAGTATTCCGACGCACTGATCCAGTTCTGGATGACGGTGGCGGTCTCGCTCGTCAATACCGAGCGGTGGGGCGAGCTGGCTGATCTGGGCGTCGCGCTTGTCACCGCGCATCACCTCGCGCTCGCCGTGAAGGACCAGAAGGTGGCCGCAATCGGTGGCGTACCCGGTCAGGTGACCGGGCCTCAGTCATCGAAGGCCGTCGACAAGGTCAGCGCGAGCTACGACACCGCGGCCGTCGCCATCAAGGATGGCGGCTTCTGGAACGCCACGATGTACGGCGTCCGCTATCTCAGCCTCGCAATGATGATGGGCGCGGGCGGCATGCAGTTGTAACGCCGCCGCTGTCCATCGGGAGACTCCCATGGACAGCATGAAAATCGACCGCCTCGACGAGGTACTGAAGTCGATCAGCGGACTCGTGCAGAAGGAGGTGCTCATCGGCGTGCCCGACAGCACCGCTGGCCGGAAGGACGAAGGCGAGCCGCTCAGCAATGCCGAGATCGGCTACATCCTCGAGCATGGTTCCCCTGCGAACAACATCCCGGAGCGTCCGCACCTGGTGCCCGGCGTGCAGGACGCGCGACCGAAGTTCGAACCGCAGCTGCAGAAGGGCGTTGAAGCAGCGCTCGACGGCGACCTCGAGAAGGTCGACCGCAGCCTGAATCGTGCCGGCCTCATCGGGCAGAACTCGGTGCGCGCGAAGATCAACAGCAACATCCAGCCCAAGCTCGCTGACTCGACGCTGGCCGCGCGCCGGCGCCGTGGCGTCACGCGCGAGAACACATTGGTCGACACCGGCCAGTATCGAAACGCGATCACGTACGTGGTTCGCAAGAAGTAGTTTCCAGTCTCCCTGACCCAAGGGCCGCCACGTGCGGCCCTTTTTCGTTGGTGCCCATGCCATGGCCTTCCTCGACGTCACCGACGTCCTGCTCGATCCGGATTTCATGGACATGGGCCTGATCTGCAATCGCATGACGCAGACGGTCGATGGCCACGGCCGCGCGCAGAACACCGTCGCATCGACGCCGTTCTCGGCCGTCGTGACGAGCGACAAGGGCGACATCCTGCACCGCAACGCAGACGGCAGCCGAATCGTCGGCTCGATCACGCTGCACACACCGTTCCGGTTGCGCGACGGTGCCCGCGGCGGCGATGCCGACGAGGTGATCTGGGACGGCATCACGTACACCGTCGTCAACGTGAACGACTACTCGCACTTCGGTCGCGGCTTCGTCTGCGCTACGTGCGACATCAAGCCTCTTTCGGGAACCTCATGAACGACAGCTCGACCGGCGGATACCTGGCGCCAGCCGTCGATGCGCCGCCGGCCGAGGACGATGCCCTCGACGATCTGGTCCACGACCTGATCGCTGGCATCACGGCGCTGCCGCCTGACCTCGTGCGGCCGCGCTGGCAGCCGACCGTGCCGAAGCAGCCCGAGCCGTCCGTGAACTGGTGTGCGTTCGGCCTACAGGAGCAGGAGCCGGACGTTAGTCCGGCGATCCAGCACGACGGCACCGGCGACGGCCACGACACGTACATCCGGCACCAGGACATCGACGTCATGTGCACGTTCTACGGGCCGAGCGCCAAAGGCTACGCGCAACGGCTCGCCGACGGGCTCGCGATCCCGCAGAACCGCGAGCAGCTCCAGCTTCATGACATGGCGTTCGTCGGTGTCGGAGCGATTCGGGCAGCGCCGGATCTGGTCAACCAGCAATGGGTGCGGCGCTACGACATGACTGTGACGCTGCGCCGCAAGATCACTCGGACCTACGCGGTCCTCAACCTCAAATCGGCCACCGTGGCGACGACGACCGACTCGTCGACGCCGGTGGCCGGCGTTTCGAACATCCACTCGTAGGGGACCAGCATGTCCAACGGATTGCCGGTATCGCGTCTGATCAACGTGACGATCAACCTCGCCGCACTCGCGGCGCAGGGCGCGAATTTGAATACTGGGCTGATTCTCGGCCCGTCGGCCGTCATCGACACCAACGAGCGCGCGCGGTCGTACGGCGGCATCGACGAGGTGACGCCGGACTTCGGTACGAACACTCCGGAGTACTTCGCAGCGGCGCTGTACTTCAACCAAACGCCGCAGCCGCAACAGCTGATGATCGGTCGGTGGGCGAAGACGGCAACGGCCGGCTCGCTGCGCGGCGGCGTGCTGTCGGCCGCGCAGCGAGACATCGCGCTGTGGGATGCGGTCACGACCGGCGCATTCAGCATCACGGTCGACGGCGCTGCGAAGTCGGTCACCGGCCTCGACTTTTCGGCACAGACGAACCTGAATGGCGTGGCGACGGTGATCAACGCCAAGCTGACGGGCGCGACGATCGCGTGGACCGGTTCGCAGTTCGTCGTAACGTCGAACACGACCGGCACGAACTCGAAGGTCGGCTATGCGACGGCGCCGGGCGCCGGCACCGACATCTCGGCGATGCTCGGCCTGACGAGTAGCCTCGCCGGCGTGCCGGCGGACGGCATCGCGCCCGAGCAGCCCGTCGACGCGGCCGCGCTGTTCCTCGATCGCTTTGCGAACAAGTTCCTCGGCCTCGACTTTGCCGACGCGTCGATCACCGACGATCAGCACATCGCGGTCGCGAACCTCATCGAAGCCGATCAGGGGCACATCTACGGGATCACGACGCAGAATCCCCAGGTACTGGACTCAACGGTGTCGACGGACATCGCGAGCAAGCTGAAGGCGCTGAAGCTGAAGTACACGATCCTGCAGTACTCGAGCGCGACTCCATACGCTGTTTCGTCGTTGCTGGGCCGTCTTCTGACGGTCAATTTCGACGGGAACAACACGACGATCACGCTCATGTTCAAGCAGGAGCCGAGCGTCGCTGCCGAAGATCTGAGCACCTCGCAAGCGAACGCACTGCAGGCAAAGAACTGCAATGTGTTCGTGAACTACAGCAACGACACATCGATCATCCAGTACGGCGTTACGCCGAGCGGAATTTTCGCCGATTCGGTCTACAACGCGATCTGGTTCCGCAATCGCCTGCAAACGGACCTGTACAACGACCTCTATCAGAGCCCGACGAAGATCCCTCAAACGGATCCCGGCAACGCACGCCTGGCGGCAGTGCTCGCGACCGGTTGCGAAGCTGCAGTGACCAATGGGTATCTGGCGCCTGGCGTCTGGAATTCCGATGGCTTCGGGGCTATCTCAAAGGGCGACACGCTCGCGACGGGCTACTACATCTACGTGGCACCGATCGCAACGCAGTCTCAAGCAGATCGTGAGGCACGGAAGGCGATGCCGTTCCAGATCGCCGCGAAGGAAGCCGGAGCGATTCATAGCGTCGACGTACTGGTCACGGTCAATCGGTAACAGGGGCATATCACTATGAGCACTTACAGCTTTCAGGACGTCGCGGCGACGATCGTCGGCCCGGGCGGCGCATTCTCGCTCGGCTACGGCGAAGCGACCGCGGAAGAAGGCATCACGATCGAACGTGCGGGCGACAAGAACACGATGACGATCGGCTCGGACGGCGAAGGCATGCACAGCTTGCACGCCGACAAGTCCGGGCAGATCACGCTGAGATACCTGAAGACCGCGCCGATCAACGCGAAACTGATGGCGCTGTACAACGCGCAGTCGCTCGACAGCCGCCTGTGGGGCAAGAACCTGATCGAGGTTCGGCAGACGGCGGCCGGCGATGTGACCACCGCGCGCAGCTGCGCGTTTAAGAAGGGCGCGCCTTTGAAGTACGCGAAGGACGGCGACATCATCGAATGGACCTTCGACTGCATCAAAATCGACGGCATCCTCGGGACGTACTGAGCATGACGACAGAAATCAAACTGAACGGCGTACGGTACGCGATCGGCAAGTTGAACGCGATGCAGCAGTTCCACGTGTCGCGGCGCATCGCGCCGATCATCCCGCCGATGATCCCGGTGCTGATGAAGTTCTACGCCGAACTCGAGCAGGCAGACGTCGCTCGCGAGCAGGCGCGCGCGAACGCCGCGCTCGCAGCGCTCGCCGAAGGCAAGGAGCCGAGCGAGGGCGCGGACGTGCCCGCAGCCGACAAGTCGCTCGAGCTGATGTCGATGGTCGACGCGATCGCGCCTGTGCTGCAACCGTTCGCCGACGCGCTGGCTGGACTGAAGGACGAGGACGCGGAATACGTGTTCGGCACCTGCCTGTCCATCGTCGAGCGCTGGCAGGGGGCCAACTGGGCGAAAGTCTGGAACACTGCTCATAAGACGGCGATGTTCGACGACATCGGCATCGACGTGATGCTGCCGCTCGTCGTGCGCGTCGTGGTGGCGAACCTCGGCCCTTTTATCAGCGGGCTGCTTACCAGCCAAGCGAGCAGCCCGGCGGCGACGTAGGCTGGATCCGCGCGCTGCCCGGAGGCGAGGACTGGCTGCTCGCGCCAGTGCACGCCCAGATGTGTCGGTACGAGTCGCTGCTCGACGGAACGCTCGGTCTCGCCGATGTCGCGCTGATGAACGATTCCCTTGCCGTCCGGGCAGACAACAACGCGGCGTTCCGCCGCAAGATGGAAAGAGAAAATGGCTGATTCGGTCGTCATCCGCGAGTTCCTGGTCGCGCTCGGCTTCAAGGTCGACGAGAAAGGCCTGAAGAACTTCAAGGAAGGCGTCGAAGGCACGACCAAGGGCGTCAAGCAGCTGATCGCCACGGTATCCGGCGCCGCCCTCACGGTGAGCGCCGGCGTCGCGGCATTCGCGTCGAAGCTCGAGCGCCTGTACTTCGTGTCGCAGCGCACGGGTGCGTCGGCAGCTAACCTGCGCGGCTTTGAGTTCGCGGCGCGGAACATGGGCGTCTCGGCCGAGGCGGCCACCGGCACGATCGAGAACCTCGCGCGCTTCCTGCGCAACAACCCCGCGGGCGAGGGCTATCTCGCGACGCTCGGCGTGCAGACGCGCAACGCGAACGGCGAGCTGCGCGACACAGTCGATATCATGTCGGACCTCGGCAAGGCGCTGGCGAGCAAGCCGACGTGGCTCGCGAGTCAGTACGGCAACATCCTCGGCATCGACGAGAACCTGCTTCTCGCGATGCGCAACGGGGACTTCGAGAAGTTCCTGAAGCAGTACCGCGAGATGTCGCAGACGACGGGCCTGGACAAGGCTGCGGACGATGCACACCAGTTCATGACGCAACTGCGCGGTATCGGCACTGCGTTCGAGAATCTCGCGATTCGCGTCGAGGGCGCGATGTTGCAGAAGATCGGGCCGCAGCTTGACCAATTTCAGCGATGGATGAACGAGCACGGCGACGAGATCGCCAACCGCATCACCGACATCGCGAACGCGGTCGTCCGAGCTGCGGCCGCGATGGCCCCGGCGCTCGCATGGCTCGCCGACAAGTTCGTCGATCTGGACCACGGCACTGACGGCTGGTCGACGAAGATTCTGCTGCTCGGCGTTGCGCTGAAGGCGCTAGGCGTGTTCCGGATCGCCGGCGGCATCCTGAAGATGGCGGGCGCGTTGCGCGCTGCCGGTGCGGCCACGACGGCAGCCAGTGCCGCCGGCGGCGGCCTGCTGACGGTGCTCGGGAGTCTCGCGACGGCCGTAGCGGCGGTGGGTGCTGCGTTCGCCGGATGGAAGATCGGCGACGCGCTGCGCGACAAGGTCGACGGGCTGATTTCGCAGCTGTCGGGCGGAAGGTATCGGTCGATCTGGGATGTTCTGACTGGAACAGATCGCCGCGGACTGGGCGCGACCGGCGGTTACACCCAGGCGGAGATCGACAGCGTGAAGGACGGCGGCGGTGCGAAGCTGACGCCGCCGCGCGGCGCGGCCGCTGCTCCGGCGACCGCAGCTCCCGCTGCGCCGGTCGGTCTGGCTGGCGCGATGTCGCGCCTCGCTGACACGGCGTTCGGCCAGCTGATCGCGCGCGGTGAGGGCGACTACAACAGCGTCAACCGCGGCGCGCGCGGCGGCTACCGTGCCGGCACCGAGAACCTCGAAGGCATGACGCTCGCGCAGGTCATGGCGGCGCAGCGGGCCGGTCAGTTCAATGCGGCCGGCCGCTACCAGATCATCGGCAGCACGCTCGCCGAGGCGGCGCGATCGCTGAAGCTCAACGGCAACGAGATGTTCGACCGGAAGCTGCAGGACCGCATCTTCGAGCAGTACCTCGTGCGCAACAAGCGGCGCGCAATTGCCGACTACGTCGAAGGGCGTAGCGATGATCTGCGCGGCGCGCTGCGCGCGGCGTCGCGCGAGTGGGCGAGCGTCGCAGACCCCGACACCGGCCGCAGCTACTACGCTGGCAAGGGCAACAACCGTGCGAGCATCACGGCGGCCGAGATGGAAGCCGCGCTGCGGAACACGCGCGCGACGTACCAGCCGGCGGCCGCGCTAACCGCGCAGTCGTCGGCGCGCGGCGGCTCGGCGAAGGTCGAGCTGCACCAGTCCACGCAGATTCACGTGACCGGCACGGCCGATCCTTCGGCGGCTGGCCGCGCGGTCGAGCGCGAGCAGCGCGCGGTGAACGCCGACATGGTGCGCAATCTACAGGGGGTGATCGCGTGATCCTCGACATGATCATGATCTCGCCGAAGAAGATCGGCAGCATCACGGTGCAGGTCGCGATCGAAGAGGTCTACAACGACGAGCTGACGATCACCGAGCATCCGGTCGAGCAGGGGGCGCAGATCACCGATCACGCGTTCAAGCGTCAGCCGGATCTCGCGATGCGCTGCGGATGGAGCAACGCCGATTACGAGGCGTTGCTCGGCGCTGCGGAAGCGACGTTCGACGGCGGCGGCCTGCCGTCGGCACAGTACATCAACGCGATCTACTCGCAGCTGCTCGCGCTGCAGCAGGCGCGCACGCCGTTCGATGTCGCGACGAGCCGCCGCACCTACCAGAACATGCTTCTGCAGGGGCTGCGGCTCACGACTGATGCGAAGACATCGAGCGCGCTGATCCTGACGGCGACACTCAAGCAGATCCGCATCGTGTCGACGCAGGTGACGAAGCTGCCGCCGCGCGAGAACCAGGCCGACCCGGCGTCGACGGCCGAGACTGGCAACGGCGGCACGAAGGCCGCCATGCCGGCCACGCCGGCGCCGGGCGGCGCAGTGCAGCCGGGGAGTATGTGATGCCGAGCTTCTTCGAGATTCCGTTTTCGCCGCGCCCGGAGCGCTTCACCGTGTCGCTGAGCGGGACCGACTATCGCCTGACCGTCCGGTATCGCAAGGCTGGCGGCGCGGGGTGGGTGCTCGACATCGCGGACGCCTCGGACAACCCGATGGTGTCAGGCGTCCCGCTGGTTACCGGCGTCGACCTGCTCGCGCAGTATAAGCACCTCGGCTTTCAGGGGCGGCTGTGGGTTCAGGGCGCCGCTGATCCGGACGATGTTCCGACGTACGAGGATCTCGGCATCGGATCGCACGTTTTCTGGGTGACGGACCAATGAGCGTTGAGCAGTTCGGCCGGAAGGTATCGCTGATCATCGGCTTCGACAGCGGCGAGGCGCTCGACATGTCCGAGCTGCGGATCGTATTCCGAGTGCAGCGTGGCGACCTGCAGACGCCGAATTCGGCTCGGATCCGCGTCTACAACGTGTCCGCGACGACGGCGCGGCGTGCGCAGAAGGAGTTCACGCGCGTCGTGTTGCAGGCCGGCTACGAGGGCAACTACGGGATCATTTTCGACGGCCAGATCAAGCAGGTGCGCCGCGGGCGCGAGAGCCAGACCGACACGTTCCTCGACATCACCGCGGCAGACGGCGACTCGGCGTACAACTTCGCCGTGGTCAACTCGACTCTCGCGGCCGGCTCGGTTGCTACTGATCACGTGTCCGTGGCAACGGCGGCGATGAACCCGTACGGCGTGTCGCTCGGCTACATGCCGCAGGTGACATCGAATCCGCTGCCGCGCGGGAAGGTGATGTTCGGGATGGCGCGCGACTTTCTGCGAGGGATCGCGAAGACGACTCAGACAGTCTGGAGCATTCAGGATGGGAAGGTCATGCTGGTGCCGGAAACGGCGTACATGTCTGGCGACATCCCGGTGATCACGTCGGCGACCGGCATGGTCGGGCTGCCGCAGCAGACCGCGAACGGCATCGAGGTGAAGATGCTGCTGAATCCGAGCGTGAAGATCGGCCGGCTACTCTGGCTCGACAACGCGAGCATCCAGCAGTACGAGTACAGCCTGAACGTCGGCCAGCAGGCCGAGAACGAGCGGATCGAGATGCAGGCGAAGCTGCAGGATGATGGCTTCTACTACGTGATGCTCGCGGACGTGAGCGGCGATACGCGCGGCGAAGAGTGGTACACGAGCGTGACCTGCCTCGCAGCCGACGTCACGGTGCTGCCGGACTCGTTCAGGGACAAGGCGGCAGTGCCGTCCGCCGACGTGATCAAGCGGTTCGGCTAGCGCCCGTACGTCGGGAGTGCCTTGATGGTCATCGTCGTGTTTTCGCCGTTGCGCTTCACGTCCGCGCGCGCGAGCACGTTGAGCGGTATCGATTTCGTCGGCATCTGCGGCACGACGATTACGGCGTTGCCGTCGATCGTCTCGCCCCAGCAGCCGATGTCCCACACGCCGCGGTAGGACTCGTAGCGTCGCATGTTCTTCGCGTTCGCGAGCGGCAGGTCGCATTTCTTCCCCGTGTACAGGATGGTCGGGAATTCGTTCTCGACGGTCACGCCGACCTTCATGCCGGCGAACGGGTAGACGTAGGCGTCGTCAGCGACGGCGGCGAGCGGCGCGAGCAGCGCTGCGATCAACATCAGTTTTTTCATTTTCATCCCATGGATCGACGTGAAAGGGTAGGCGACCCAGAAGTCGCCCTGCGTGAAGCGTTCGACGGCGTGCGCGCGGGCATCTGGACAGCGTTGCCCGGCATCATCCAGTCGTTCGAAAGCGCAGCCGACCGGCCGCCGACGTGCAGCGTGCAGCCTGCGATCAAGGCGCAGGTGCGCGGCATCGACGGCACGATCCAGAGCGTCGCGCTGCCGCTGCTGGTCGATTGCCCGGTCCAGTTCCCGGCTGGCGGGAATTGTACGTTGACGTTTCCGGTGGTGCCTGGCGACGAGTGCCTCGTCGTGTTCGCGTCGCGCTGTATCGACGCGTGGTGGCAGTCGGGCGGCGTGCAGGAGCAAGCCGAGCTGCGCATGCACGACCTGTCGGACGGGTTCGTGCTGCTCGGCTTCCGATCGCGGCCCCGCGCGCTCGCTGGCGTCAGCGGCAGCTCTACGCAGCTGCGCAGCGACGACGGCGCGACGTACATCGACCTGAACCCGACGCTGCAGAAGGTGAAGATCGTTGCGCCGGGCGGTTTCGACGTGGTCGCGCCTCTGTCGACATTCTCGGCCGCCGTGACTATCACCGGCCTGCTGACGTTCGTCGGCGGCATGGTCGGTAGCGCTGTGAGCGGCGCCGCAGCGGTATTCAACGGCGTGCTGAACGTAATCGGGCAGATCACAGCGAACGGCAAGCGCGTCGACGATACGCACACGCACCCGGATCCGCAGGGCGGCAACACGGGTTCGGTCAACTGAGGTTCTCATGAGATACCGAAAACTCGACGCTGATGGCGATTACGTCTTCGGCGGGGGCGCGGCCGACTTCCTCGTGAACACGCCGGAGACGGTCGCACAGGCCGTGCTGACGCGCCTGCGCCTGCTGCGCGGCGAATGGTTCCTCGACACGACGGCCGGCATGCCTTGGGCGACCGACGTGCTCGGAAAGTACACGAGCGGCAAGTATGACGCTGCGATCCGCACGTGCATTCTCGGCACACACGGCGTGACCGAACTCGTCAGCTACTCGAGCACGGCTGATCCCGAGACGCGCGTGCTGACGGTAACGGCCACGATAAACACCATCTACGGCACCACTACGGTACAGGCGACATTGTGACTCTCACGACCATCGCACCCACCATCGACGCGAGCGGCATCACCGCGCCGACGTACGCGGACGTGTTCGCGTATCTGCAGGACCAGTACCGATCGATCTACGGCGCCGACACGTACCTCGAGCCGGACAGCCAGGACGGCCAGCTGCTCGGCGTGTTCGCAAAGGCAATCAGCGACGTCAACTCGGTCGCGATCGCGGTCTATCGGTCGTTCAGTCCTGCGACGGCGCAGGACGATGCGCTGTCGAGCAACGTCAAGATCAACGGCATTGCACGTAAGACCGCGTCGTACTCGAGCGCCGACCTGGTGCTGGTTGGGCAGGCTGGCAAGACGATTACGAACGGTGCGGCGAAGGACGCCAACGGCGTGCAATGGATGCTACCCGCGACCGTGACGATCCCGCCGAGCGGCACGATCACCGTCACAGCCACGTGCGCGACGATCGGCGACGTTTCGGCCCGTGCGGGTACGATCAACCAGATCGCGACCCCCGCGCTTGGCTGGCAGTCTGTGACGAACCCGGCGGACGCCGCCGGGGGCGCGCCCGTCGAGAAAGACGCGGTGCTGCGGCAGCGGCAGACGGTATCGACGGCGCTGCCGTCGCTCACCGTGCTCGACGGCATCATAGGCGCGGTGGCGAATGTCGCCGGCGTCACGCGGTATGTGGCGTACGAGAACGACACCAGCGCCACGGACGCGAACGGCATCCCGTCGCACTCGATCTCGCTTGTGGTCGAGGGCGGCGACGCGACGGCGATCGCGAATGCGATTGCAGCGAAGAAGACGCCAGGCGCCGGCACGTACGGCACCACGGCGATCGTCGTCACGGACATCTACGGCCGCCCGATCACGATCCGGTTCTTCCGGCCGTTGGCCGCGCCGACCGGCGCCACGGTGACGATCAAGGCGCTCACCGGTTACACCAGCCAGACCGGTCAGCAGATCCAGCAGGCCGTGTCGGACTACATCAACGGCGTGCAGCTCGGCGGCGGCCTGTCGGGCAGCGTCGAATGGGGTGACGCGCTGACCGCGGCGAACAGCGTGGGCGGCGGCGTCACGTTCAAGCTGTCCGGCCTGACGCTTACCGGCCCGCGCGGCGCGGGTACGCCTGACGTCGCATTGCTGTTCAACGAGGCGGCGTCGTGTACGCCGGCGAACGTGACTCTCGTGGTGACCTGATGGCAGATCCCAGCGATTACACCGTGCTGATCACGTCCGAGCATCGCGACAAGCCGCGATTCATGGCTACCGTCCGGGCGCTCGTGCAGCCGCTCGTCGACCAGATGAACGTGCTTCAGAGCATGCCGAGCAAGTTCGACCTCGATAACGCGGTCGGCGTGCAGCTCGACGACGTCGGCCTTTGGGTCGGCGTGTCGCGGAAGGTCCGCACGCCGCTGACCGGGATCTACTTCTCGTTCGACGTCGCCGGCCTTGGCTTTGATCAGGGCATCTGGAAGGGGCCGTTCGATCCCGATACGGGCCTCACGGTGCTGGACAACGACACGTACAGGCTCGTTATCCGCGCGAAGATCGGTGCGAACCACTGGGACGGAACGCTTGCGTCGAGCGCCGCAATCCTGAACAGCATATTCGGGAATCCGAGCGCCGATCTCGCACCGGTGCACGCCAACGGAGAAGCGTGCGGGACCGGTGACGGCATCACGAAGAACTTCCCGCTGACGTACAGCGGTGCGCAGGTTCGACGGGTCGACAGCGCGACGCTGTACCGCAACGACTGGCAGGGCAATCAGCAGCTCTACCCGACACCTCGAACGAACATCATCGCGCAATCTGCCGCGTTCGATAACGCGGCATGGACGAAGAACCTGTACACGATGGTGCCGGCGGCCGTGATAGCGCCGGACGGCACTCTCACGGGCCAAAAGTTGACGGACACAGATTCGTCGACAAACGTGCATACGCTGCTATCGCCGACGAGCAACGCGCTCGGCATCGGTGGCTTGGGTTGCGCCTCGGTGTATCTGCAGCAGGGAGATCGGCCGTATGCGGTGCTGCGCCTGCAAGACGCGTCGAACTCGGGCAACTACTGCTATGCGGTTTTCAATCTGTCGACCGGTGCAGTGCTGCAATCGAACACAGCCGGCGCGGGCGCGAATGTATCGGCTGGCATCGTGAACATCGGTGGCGGCTGGTATCGCTGCTACGTTTCGGGAGTCCCGAATCCCGGTGGCAGCGGCGTACGCATGCTGATCGGTGCACCGCTGACAAACACGAACAGCACGAATTACACCGGGGTCGCCGGGCAAGGGATTTACGTCTGGGGCTCGCAGGTTGAGGCGGGGACGACCCCGACCAGCTACATCCCCACGACCACCTCGCCGGTGACAGTGACGGACTACGCGCTCAGCTCGAGCGGTGTTGCGCAGTTGGCCGTCGCGCCATCGGTGGGCGCAAAGCTGTCGTGGACCGGCGACGGCGCGGTGTATCAGCAGGGTACGCACGTTTTCATCGAAGACCACCAGGACATGTCGATGACGATCGGAATCGCGGGCAAGGTGCCGTCGGCCGTGTTCCTTGCGCTGCTTGCCGGCGGCTATATCCCGCTGAAGCCTGAGGGCGTACGCGTCAACTACACGATTGTCTCGAGCGTCGATAACGAGCCGTTGTTCGGTTTCGACGTCAACAACCAGTACATCGCTGGCTTCGATACAGGAGCATGGGGCACACCGGTCTGAACGACGACCACCTTTCACGCAATGAGCCGCCTTCGGGCGGTTTTTTTATTGCTCGGAGCATTGATGGCAAACAACAACTTCAAGCCGTTCGCGACCGCTGGTGCCGCGAACGTGATGGCGCAGGCCGATTACGAGTCGCTGGCCGCGCTTCTGACCGGCTTCCAGAGCGGCACCGCGCAGTCGCAGCAGCTCAACAAGGTGTGGCGCCAAAGCTCGATCATGGCGGCCGTGCTCGCGCAGTTCATTGTCGATCTGACCGGGCAGGATGCGATCGACGACGGCACGACGGCGACGCTGCTCGCCAATCTGAAAATGGCCGTTCAGGCGCAGTCGGCTGCGGTGATCGGCCAGGCGCGCAACGTCTCCATGTCGGTCACGGCTGCCTCGAGCTCCGCAACGCTCAGTGCCGACGAGATCGTCGTCGGCACGGCGCTTGGCGGCCAGAAGTACCTGCTGAAGCAGTTCTCGAAGACGATCAACCTCGCGACTGCGGGCGCGGGCGGCATGGACACCGGATCGGCGCCGGTATCGGGCTACGTGGCGCTGTACGCGATCTACAACCCGACCACTGGCACGAGCGCGCTGCTCGCGAAGAACGCGACGTCTGCGGTGCAACCGAACGTGTACAGCGGGGCGAACATGCCGGCCGGCTACACGGCGTCGGCGCTGATTTCGGTCTGGCCGACGAACTCGAGCGGACAACTCGTGATCGGCTATCAAACGGATCGGCTCATCTCTCTTCCGTACGCCTCGATCGCCAACACGTCGTCGCAGATCGCAGCGCTCACTGCGCTGAGCATCTCTTCGTTCGTACCGCCGAATGCGCGAAGCGTGAGCGGCTTCATGAACATCGCGAGCTCGAACTCCAGCAACTCTTCGGTAAACATCGCATCGAGTGCGTCTGCTATCGGACAGCAGCAAAGTTCATGCAGCGGCACGTCAGCCGGTGGCCTTCTCGCAAGTTCGTCATTCAACAGCCTGGCACTTCTGACATCCCAGACGGTTTACTGGTCAGCAAGTTCGGCGTCTGGGACATTTACGTCGGCCGCGATTTTCATGTCGGCATACACCATTTAAGGAGGGAGCATGGCGACGCTCTACGTCCAATTCTCAGACTCGACCGAATCAAAAATCGTTGGTTACTTTGCGAGCCCACAGGACGAATCAAACTATCCAAACATTGGCAATGTCGAAACCAGCGATGCGCGGTGGGCCGCGTTCGTAGAAAGCTTGGGTAGCGAGGGAGCGGGGCTCCCCACGCCTACGCCGCAGGAAGGCTCGACGTCAGTATCGTGATGACGGGCGTTGCGTCGGGAGGCTCGGGGAGGACTGCCCCTCACTGATCGGGTGAGTGGCCTTACGTATCCGATGACGCGCAGCCACCACTCGCTTCTCGACGAGTTCGTAGGAGATCCACGCAAGCAACAATGAAGTCGCGAGCAAGATCGGAACGTAAAGGCTTGAGTTCCGCGGAAGCTTGAGGATCTGAAGGCACCAGATCACGAAAAAGTGATTCAGATACACGCCGTAACTCAGATTTCCCGCCAACTCGTCAAAGGGTCCGAATTCGAGCTTCCTCAATGCGATGACAATCGGCACCCCGACGACGATTCCAAATGTAACCTCGAATATTGGAAATTTGATCGTCTGATAGATGGTCGATGCAGCGCACAGTGTAAGGGACGCCACATACACGAATGCCGTCAGTGCCTTTTTATCGTTCGTCCTCAGAAAGCTTCCGATGATGAAAATAAACAGGGTTCCCGGAAGCATCCTGTAGCTCCACGTGTCTGGATCGATCACGTCAAAAAACGGAAGCAAAAAGAATAGCAACGACAGAAGAAGTGCAGGTACTCGAAGACCCAAGAGCAGGATGAACGGGAAGGCGAGATAGAACTGCGCTTCGAGACCGAGCGACCATGCCTGCGGCACCGTTTGCGCGTGCGGGAAGTACCGGAAGAAGTTCAGTGGCAGCATCGTCAGGTTCATGGCCGCGCTCGTGGGCGTCAACTCTGCGATGAACTCCGACTGGGGGTGAAACAGGAAAATCAAAACGAGTGTGATCGCGCTGTAGAACAGGAACTGCGGAAACAGCCGCATCGAGCGATCGAGTAGGAACCTTGGAAAGGAGTCGACGCTAGCGTAATGCCGCTCGATAAGAGCGGTCATGACGTAGCCGCTTAGCAGGAAGAACGATACGACCGCGACGATGCCCTGATTCTTCCCGAAAAAAATAATGCCGATGTGAGACAGGACAACGGCGAGCGCGAGCAAGAGTCGATAGATACCCATGGTCAGTTGTCGTTGGAGTGCGATCGCTCGCGATACCAAGCCCACTCGCTCGATAGCCACAGCAGCAAGCCAGCGCCGATCATCACGATGTCGTCGGTGCTGAAGTTACGGCCGCTCGGGCGCTCCACGAGGAGCCCGTATGCGATTGCGAAGCAGCAATAGGCTCCGCAGAGGCGCACGAGAAGTCGACGCATATGAGATGTCTTGGTGGGCAGGAATCGATCCAAGATTGTAGCAATTTTGTACAGCCGCCCAAGGAAGTTGCCCGGGGCGGCTTTTTCATTTCGGGGAATCGATGAAGAGCGATCTCGCGACCAGCGCTGCGAAGGTGGCGCCCGCAGTGGGTAGCAATTTCTGGCTGTGGCTGACCAGCCACGACATCAACTGGTGGGTAGCCGTCGCGACGATCGCGTACATCGGATTGCAGGCGTACTACCTGATCAAGAATAAGGGGAAGAGGGCATTGCTCGATGGCTAACGTACCGAAGAAGACACTCGCTGGTGTTGTGGGGGCTGCTGCTGCAGCCCTTCTTTTTTCCATGGTCCCGAAGTTCGAGGGGCTCGAGCTCGTCGCGCGGCCGGACCCGATCGGCATCATCACTGCGTGCAACGGCGACACGAAGGATGTGCGCGCCGGCCAGCGCTTCACGCCCGAGGAATGCCGCGCACGCCTCGAGCAACGGCTGATCGAGCACGCCGAGCCGGTTCTGAAGTGCACACCCGGTCTGGAGGGGCACACGTACCAGCTCGCGGCTGCGGTGAGCTTTGCCTACAACGTCGGCGCCGGCGCGTATTGCGGCAGCACGACGGCGAAGCGGTTCAACGCGGGCGACTGGAAGGGCGCGTGCCGTGCGATGAACGAGGCGGACAACGGACGGCCGCAGTGGGTGACGGCCGGCGGCCGCGTGCTGCCCGGTCTGGTGAAGCGCCGCGCGATCGAGCGCGCAACGTGCGAGCGTGACCTATGACGGACCAGAAAACTCACGAAACGCGGCGCACGCTCGCCGAGGATGTCTTCTATCCCGATCACGAGCCGCGCACCGAGTCTCCGACGTTCCGCGCGAGCAAGCGCGAGATGAAGGCGGCCGGCGGCTATGTCTGCGCCGTCTGCGGCGACGACCAGGCGGTCGAATCGCATCACCGGTTCTTCGAGTGGGCGTTCTCACACGCGATCGACTGGAAGTGGATCCGCGGCGTTGCGCTGAATCAGATCGACACGATGTTCAGCCACAAGCTGCAGCGTGTCGTGCCGATCCCGCGTCAGCACCCGATCTGGGACGTGATCAAGCTGACGCAGGGATTCGATTGGGAGGCGTTCGATCCGGCCCGGCCCGAGACGTTCGTCGACTCGACCTACAACCAACTGCTGCTGTGTGCGCTGCATCACCGGGGTAAGGATCACGGCCGGCACGAGGAAAGCGATCCGGTCTGGAGCGTGCAGGCGTTCCTGCTGCCGGGCTTCGTCTACTCGCCGGACGAACTGAAGCAGCTGCATGCGAAGGAGCGGAAATGACCTGGCTTGATCCTCGTGTATGGCTGGCCCTCATCGCGGCCGTCGTCATCGGCTCGGCCGCCGGCTACGTCAAAGGGCATCGGGACGCAGACCAATCCGCCAAGGTCGCGGACCAGTCGAAGCAGATCGATGCCCTGAAGGCCGAGCGCGACGAATCTAACCGCCGCACCGCGGCTCAATCGGAGATCGCAAAGGATGCGAACCAACAACGCACTGCCGCACTCGCGGATGCTTTTGCTGCTCGTGCTGCCGCTGGCAGCCTGCAGCAGCGCGTCGACCAGCTCGTCGCAGCCGCCCGCCATCCCGCCGCTACCGCCGGAAGCCCGGCAACCGGCGACGCCCTCGATCTGCTTGCCGACGTGCTCGGCCGCGCTGACCAGCGCGCGGGCGAATTGGCAGAGTACGCTGACCGTGCCCGCATCGCCGGCCAGCAATGCGAGCGCGACTACGACGCCTTGACGGCAGCGGCACGCTGATGCCGGCGCTCGGCTCGCTTCGTCAGCCACTCAACGATTCGCCGGTGCCGCGCGACCGCTTCGTGATAGCCGTACGTGTCGACGGTCCGATATTGCCAACCGGGCTCGTACACATAGTGGACAAAGCACGGTTGCGCGGGAGGGTCGCGATCCACCGTCGTCCCGAGAAAGACTGTCCGGACGCGCGTGTTTTCAGCGACCGTCGTGTCCGCGATGTCCTTGTCAAATTGGCAAAACGTGGCCAGATCGACCTCCACAGGTTCGTGGCGGTCGTTGAGAATGAAGTAGTGCTGCATGATGCTGCGCGGAATACTGTATGGATGTACAGTTTATCGCGCGGTAAGATGGTCCCGTCAAGAACGAAAATTGGGGACGGCGATGTGTACAAACTACCGGGCGCCGCACGAGGATTTTGAGCTCCGTGAGTTGAGGATCGAGCCGTTCAGTGACCTCTACCGACGTTTCCCTTGGAAGCCCGAGATCTACCAGGACTACGACGCTCCGATCGTCGCGAATGTCGACGGGCAGCTCAAGCCGTTGATCGCCGGCTTCGGTTTCTGGCCGCGGGCGCTTCAGAAGGCCAATGTAGAGAAGGCGAAGGAGCAGGGGCGCAAGCCGCCGATCATACGCAGCACGATGAACGTGCGCGACGACAACCTCGGGAAGTCGCCGCTGTACGCGCCGGCGTGGCGCGCCGGGCGGCGCTGCCTTATCCCCGCAAAATGGATCTACGAGCCGAACTGGGAAACGGGCAAGCACGTGCGGTACCGGATCGGCCTGGCGGACTGGCGACCGATGTGTGTCGCCGGGATTTGGCGCACGCTCCAGCACCAGGATGGCACCGAGCATCACGCGATGGCGATGATCACGGTCAACGCCGATGAGCACCCCGTCATGAAGCACATGCACCGGCCCGGCGACGAGAAGCGATCGGTCGTGATCCTGCGGCCGGACGACTGGGAGGAATGGTTGACGACGTCGAACGTTGAGGCGGCACGCGCGATGCTGCAGCTCCGCCCGGCCGACGACATGGCGGCCGAGCCGGCCGTCGAAAAGTAGGGGAAAATGCTGGGAATGAAGCGAAAAAAAGCCAACAGAATCAAAGGTTGTTTTTGTCGAAAAATTCCCGCCGACCGGCCTGCAAGCCTTGTCGAATAAGGATCGCTCGCTAGGATTGTGATTCCTGTCGTCGTGGGTTCGAGTCCCATCAGCCACCCCAAAATTCTCAAACAAAACAGGCGCTTAGGCGCCTGTTTTGCTTTCCGCGGTATGAATTTCGGAACGGAAATTGCAATTTCGGAATTCACTCCGTCGCGTCAGCGGCTTTCACCTTCCGTCGGTCGTAGTGCCGATGCGTCGTGCCCGGATTCGCGTGCGCCGCGAAATCGTATGCGTCAGCATCGCGATTCGCGAGCTTCGTCGTAATAGCGGCGGGCCGAATGTCCTGCATCGAAAAGTAATCTCGATGCTTCGTCAGCATCAGCTCCATGCCGCCCTTGACCGGTCGATTGATTCGATTCGCAATGCGCTGGGCTGCTTCTCGCATCTTCTTTACCTCAAACTCCTTTGCGATCTCGGCGTCGTACGATCCGATGTAGCTGTACATCGCGTCTTGCCACACGGATGTCCGCGCCGACGGAATTTTGAGCCACCGGGCCGATTGGATTTTGAGCCGGGGTGGAGACCGGTCTATAGCAGGACCGGTTGTGGATAAGTGTATGGGTTTCCGGGGTCGTTGTCCTCCTGCGTATGAGGGTGCGTTGCCCAGGGGAATCTGCGAAGGGCATAGCCCGCAGCAGATTCCCCTGCGCTGGCAAACAACGTCAGGCTGACTCGGCAGCGCTCGCGCTGTCGCCTCTGCGCGCCGCTTCACGTGTACGGATGCGTTTCTTTGCACTGGCGCTGCTGTGCCGGAATCGATAGCTTTCGTTGCCGGTCTCCACGATGTGGCAGTGGTGCGTCAGCCGGTCCAGCAACGCCGTGGTCATCTTCGCGTCGCCGAACACACTGGACCATTCGGCGAAGTCCAGATTCGTTGTGATGGCAACGCTCGTGTGTTCGTACAGGCGGCTCAGCAGATGGAACAGCAACGCCCCGCCGGCCTGGCTGAACGGCAGATATCCGAGTTC